>DSAI01000137.1 GCA_011372845.1 Actinomycetota bacterium | reverse complement strand
TCCTCAGGCGCAGCGCGCACGGTGCTCGCGGCCACCGGCGCCACCGGGTCCGAAGCGCTGATAGACGCGTACGTGCAGGGCGACGCGGCCTCGCGTGACCGGATCGTGACGCTCGTCGAGCCGCTTGCCGAGTTGGTGGCGCCAACGGCAGGACGCATCCTCCGGAACGGGGATCCCGCCACTGCGATCGCAACGCTGGCGATGCTCCGCGCGGTCGGCTCACGACGACTCGTGCCCACCGTCGCGCTCGGCCTCGAGCACCTCGACAGCCGCGTGCGGGAGGCCACGGTGAAGGCGCTCTCGTCCATCCACGGGACCGAGAGCGTCAAGATGCTCGAGCGCTGCCTCGGCCATTGGGACCCCGAGACCCGGCGGGCGGCGGCACGCCACATCGGCGAGGCGCGAGTGGAAGAGGCGGTGCCCGCGCTCGTGAAGGTGCTCTCCTCATCGGAGATGAATGAGAGGAACTACGAGCTCAAGAAAGAAGTACTCAAGAGTCTGGAGGTCCTGCGCTCGGATCGCGCCGTCCCCGCACTGCAGCGCCTCGCGTCGCGACGTGTGGTGTTCGGCAAGAAGCACCGTGAACTGCGGTACCTGGCGCAACGAGCCCTCGATGCGATCGAAGGCCGAGCCCGCTCCGACAGAAGGGGGAGTACCGAGTGACCGACACGCCTGCCAACGAGGATAGACTGGAATCACCCGAGGAGATGGCGTCGTTCGCCGGACCGGCGTCAAGGGCGCCGTTCTCGAGCGCCAAGCGTCTGGCTGCCGCACGGGCGCTCGCGCGCGCGTTGGCGGTGGCCCAGAACAACGACTCGCTCTATCCTCCCACGCATCCACTGGTGGAGCAGTCCACCCGGGAGCTCGCCGAGGCCGCATCGGCCCTTGCTGAGAACGGCTTCGAGGAGATCACGCTCAACGTCTACAAGGCGACCCTCTTCATCGAGAACCAGGTGCTTCCTGAGGAGAGCGTGACGTATCGCAAGCTCATCGAGGACCTGCTTGCCCGCGGGATCTCGGCCGTGACCATCTCTCTCGGCTTCTCACAGGCGCACGCCGCCACGTTGGCGTCGCTCCTCAACGAGGACTCCATCACCACGATCGAGGACGCACGCGCCTACCTGAGCCACGCCGGCGTCACCAGCGTTTCACTGGCCGAGACGAGCGACCTCGACGACGAGCTCCGCGCCGCCGAGGAGGCCGAGAACAAGGCCCGCGGCCGGGAGGTCTACGACCAGGGCGTGGAGCTCATGCGGGACGTCGAGACGCAGGCGAAGCTCGGCAAGGTCTTCGAGGTGGACGCGCTCCAGAAGATGGTGAGCGGGCTGCTCGACACGTTGTTCAAGGACCCCGCCGCGATCCTCGGGCTGGCGGCGATCAAGAGCCACGACGACTACACGCTCAACCACTCGCTGAACGTCTGCATACTGTCGCTGTCACTCGGCGCCTCGATCGGCCTCGATGCGGAATCGCTCAAGTCGCTCGGGCTTTCGGCGCTCCTCTACGATCTTGGCAAGGTGCGCATCCCCGAGGACATCCTGAACAAGGAAGGCCCTCTGAGCGCGGATGAGTGGCAGATCGTGAAAAGCCACACCACCGAGGGCGCCGATCTGCTGAAGCGCATCCAGCTTGTCGACCAGATGCCGATGGTGGTGGCCTACGAGCACCACCAGCGCCATGACCTGCAAGGATACCCGCGGGCGGACGCGCCACAGGAGCAGCATCTCTTCTCGAAGGTCGTGGCCCTGTGTGACGCATATGACGCGATGACCACGCGGCGGCCCTTCAGACGTGAGATCAGGCCTGACAAGGCGCTGGCGGTGTTGATGCAGGGCCGTAACAAGGCATACGACCCGAGCGTCACGAAAGCCCTCGTGGCCATGCTCGGCATCTATCCGATGGGCGCCGTGGTGACCATCAACGACGGATCGACCGCCATCGTGTTCAGGGTGAACAAGGATGATCTGCTGCGGCCCCGCGTGAAGCGCGTGATCGCGGCCGATGGCCGCTGGCTCGAGAATCCCGAGATCGTGGATCTGCGGCTCATAGACCCCGAGACCGGCACGTACGACCTCTCCATCACCGAGTGCATCCCCGCCAGCGACGCGGGCATAGACGACGTCTGGCAGTACCTGTAGCATCTGTCCGCATCGACAAGGGCGCGGCCCCCATCGGAGCCGCGCCCTTCTGTACGCCCGATCACGGTGCGCCAACCTCACTCGAGCGCGTCTTCAACGTCCCTGAAGTCCGTATCGTCGGGCAGCGACATCTCGTCGAGCTCACGGATGATCGTCTCCAACTCGAGCGAGATCGCCTCCTGGTCGCCCGGAGCGGGAAGCAGGTCATCGGGGGAGTAAGCGTTGTCGACGGGCACGTCCGTATCCGTCGTGGCCGAGGCGCTCGTATCCGTGCTGACCCCGGGTGAGGTGACCTGGTCGGACGGCGGCGAGACGGCCCCCGGGGAGGTCGCCTCATCCGTCGTCGCCCCTATGTCGCACCCTGCCGTGAGCGCCACGACGGCCATCAGCGCTACGGCAGCTACAACGCGCTTCCTCACTCGGTGTCTTCCTCCACCTCGAGGTCCTCAGCGATATCCTGCAGGAGCTGTGCGGCCTCACGCAACTGGACCCTCGCCTGGTTCATCGTCCTCACCGAGATGCGGGCCTGGTTCCGCGCATTGAGGAACGCTCCCCTGCGGTTGCCGGCATCCGGTACGCCGAGGAACTCACGGGCCGCGATCCGCTCCTGCTCGCGGGCCTGCGTCCGGAGCTGCTCGCACTCCTGCAACATCTCACGGACCTGGGAGACGTCGCCGCCGGCCTGCTCGACGACACCGGCGAGATGCATGATGCGCTCCTGCCTCTGCTCCATCGCGCGCAGCGCTTCATCGAAACGTGTCGCGCGCCGCTGGAGCGCGAACTCGATCCGGTCCTGCAAGTAGGACGGCCCGGCCTGGTTAGGCGCAGCAGTGACCGCCGGACCGTTCTGGGCCACGGCGGATCCCTGGCCGGCAAGCGCCGCTGGCGCCGTGAAGGCGAGCACCAGCACGGTGACCAGCGTCAACGCGAGCGTCCTTGAGAGACCCTTCTTCATGATCATCACCCCATCGATAGTAACGTCTATCGCACGTGATAAGTCGCGGTCGTACACAAGGAAGTATCGGCGGCGAGGGTTGGAGCCCGATGAAGCGGGTGTTGAGATACGGTTAAGGACCGGCTACGCCAACTGACGCGCCTGCGGCCACATCGTCGAGGGGCAGATCGACGACAAGCCGCGCGCCGCCGATCGGCGAACCCTCGGCGCTGATTGAGCCTCCCATCGCCTCGGCCAGGCGCTTACAGATCGCAAGGCCCAGGCCGAACCCGCCGGTGGCCGGCGTGCGGCTGGGATCCAACCGTGTGAAGCGGTCGAACACCCGGTCGCGCTCGGACTCGGGTATGCCCGGTCCCGAGTCGTCCACGACGAGCGTCCACCGGCCGCCCTGCGCCTCCGCGCTCACACGGACCTCGCCACCGGCGGGCGTGTAGGCGAGCGCGTTGGATACCAGCGCGGATGCCACCTGCAGGAGCCGGTCCGCATCACCGCAGGGAGCCGGGCCGGCCAGGTCGTCCACATGGAGGCGTATCCCGAGCGCGAGCGCGGACGACTCGTGGCGCGCACGAAGCACCTCGGCAAGACCTGTGATGTCTATCGGTTCGCGAGCCACCGCCACCCGCCCCGAGTCGAGGTCGGCAAGTGCGAGGAGCGTGCTCGTGAGCTCCATGAGGCGGCTGGCTTCGTCGCGGATGATGCGAGCGAACCGCTCGCGCTTCTCGTCGGTGT
>DSAI01000119.1 GCA_011372845.1 Actinomycetota bacterium | reverse complement strand
TCGCGATACTCGTCGATCTCCGCCTGTGCTTCGTCGTACTGTCCGAGCTCCTGCTGGATCGCCTTGAGCTGCTCTCTGAGGAAGTATTCGCGCTGGCTCTTGGACATCGACTCCTTGACGCGGTTCTGGATCTTGGAGCCGAGCTCAAGGATCTCGAGCTCCTTGCGCAGGAACGCCGTGGTCTTCTGCAGACGCTGCTTGGGGTCCAGGGCCTCCAGGATCTCCTGCTTCTCCTCGATCTTGAGCGAGAGGTGGAAGGTCACGAAATCGGCCAGTCGGCCGGGCTCCTCGATCGCCGAGGCAGCCGCCAGGACCTCCTGGGGGATGGGCTTCCCGAGCTGCGACGCGCTTTCGAAATCGGCCACGAGGTTCCGCATGAGCGCCTTGGTCTCAACGTCGGCTTCCTGCGGCTCCTCGATGATCTCGACGCGGACCTTGAAGTAGGGGTCCGACTCCAGGTACTCGAGGATACGTATGCGCTGCACGCCTTCCACGAGCGCCTTGGCGGTGCCATCTGGGAGCTTGAGTTCCTGCAGGGCGGTCACTACACAGCCCACATCATAGATGTCCGACGGACCCGGATCGTGCGTAGCGGCTTCGCGTTGCGTCACGAGCGCCACGAGATGGTCGGTCCTCATGCACTGTTCGAGGGCGCTGATGGAGCGCTCGCGCCCCACGAACAGCGGCACCACGAGGTTGGGGAAGATGATGAGATCCCGCAGGGGTATGAGCGGCAGTACGTCGGGGACCTGCGTCTTGTTATCTTTCGTGGACATCGGTTGTGGCCCTCTCGCGTCGCAAAGGAGTTCCTGCCGTGTGATAATCTCGCCACGTACTTCTCCATCGTACACGAACCCCCTGCCGCTCCCGGTCATCCGGGACCGCGGATCGGACGACCGGATGCCCCAGGAACAACACAGAGCCATGCGCGCGCGCATCGCCGTGCCGCTCGTCATCGCAGCGCTCGCGCTCGGCGCGCTCTGTACGCCGCTGAGCGCTTCGGCAGAACCGGGAACGCAGGTCGTCCGCGTGAACGTGTCACAGCCCTCCACCGCCGTGCGGACCGGAGAGAGCGTGCCCGCGACCGTGACCGTGTCCCTCTCGGAGCCCGCCGAGTATCTGGAGGTGAGGTTCCGGCTCCACTCACCTGAAGGGCGCCTGGTCTACCAGAAGACCGAGGTGCGGTGGGACATGGAGGCCGGGGCGCACGCCATCGGGTTCGAGCGAAGCGCCGGTGCCACCATGCTCACGCAAGGGCGATACCCGATAGAGATCCGCGTCCTCGCCTCCGGATCCGACCCCACCACCGCATCGGGCAGGGTCCTGGTGCTCGACCCTGACACCGCTCCACAGCCGGTCGTACTGGTGGCCAGAGTGTGGGGTACCGCGTCGGTGGGCCACCAGAGCAGCGGCGCCACCGACCCGGCCACCGGCGTGGCGCTGCGATCCGACCTGATTGCGCTCGCGGACCTTGCCGTGAACGCCAGGGTGCCGGTCGCGCTCGCGCTGCCCCCCGTCCTCATCGAGGAGGTTGCGCGCACCGCCGGCGGCTACCAGGCACCGAACGGCGACGGGATCGTCTCGGAGGATGCCGGGGTCGCCCCGGACGCCGATACGGTGACAGAAGCGGGAGACGCGCTCGAGGCGCTCGTCGATGCCAACGCGTCCGGAGCGCTCACACTGCTGGACGTCCCGTATGCGCTTCCCGATCTCACCGGCCTCGCGGAGGCAGGAGCCGAATCCGATCTGGCGGCGCACTGGGCCCTCGCCGACTCGGTGGACCTTGCGGCGGTTCGCTCTGTGATGGCATCGGGAACGGCGTATCTCGGCTCGTCCCTCACCCGCTCAGGCATCACGTCGCTGGACGCCCGCGCGACGCCAGCGGTGGTGGCGCCTGGACGGGCGCTGCGGATCGATGGTGAAGAGCCCGCGCCCGGTATATATACACTGTCGAACGACCACCTCACGGTCATCGTCCCTGACGACGAGGTCACCGCGGCCATCGACGCCGGATCGGACGAGTTCTACGACGTGCTGTTCGATCGGATGGGGTCCGGCCCCGCCACGCTCATGATCGACGTGGGGCCCGATGCCCGGGGCGGCGTCGATGCCGTCCGGGACGCGGCCGGGTGGGTGGAGCGCGCCGACTGGCTGCGGTGGCAGCCGGTGGACGGGGTCGTCGCACCCGAGGACGCCGCGGTGGTATCGATCGCCGAGGGCGCCACGAGCGCCCCGAACGGCTACTGGGACGGACTCGCCATGGCACGCTCGTTGGTGCGCGCCTATTCGGACGCCGTGGGCGACGATGACGCCGACGTGATGTCGGCATCGCGAATGCTGCTCGTCGCCGAGAGCGAGCTCTGGAGCGGCCCTCACGGGACGTGGCCACGCGTCGTGCGTCCTCGCGATATGGTGACCCGCGTTGAGGAGTTCGTGTCGAGCGAGTTCGCCAGGGTGGTCCTTGATGTGAAGGACGTCACGCTGTCGGGCAGTACCGGCGAGGTCCCGTTCACCGTGGTGAACTCCACCGGAAAGCACCTGGAGCTGACCATCGTCGTGGAGCCGCTCGACGCTCGCGGTGAACGCACCACCACCTCCGTCGCACTCGAGCCGACACAGAACTTCATCACCGTACCGGTGGATCTCCGCAACGCGATCGCGTCACGTCTGCGCATCTCGGCGGTCTCGGGTGACGTGACCGTTGCCGAGGCGACCCTCGATGTGAGGACGTCCTACATCGACAGACTCGCGACCGTGGGGATGGTCGTGCTCGTGCTCATCGTGCTCCTCGTGGTCATACGTCGCCATATGGTACCGGCAGATGCTGGTACTATCGGCGATAGAGCGTCTGAGGGACGCTCGTCAGACGAAAGACAGTGAGTGTGAACCGATGCGAACCGTAGTCCTCGACACGAACGTGTTGCTCTCCAACCCGGAGATACTCTTCGCGTACCCCGATGCCGAGCTCATCGTCCCGGAGACGGTCCTGGGCGAGATCGACAAGCTCAAGACTTCGCGGGTGGACCCCGACCTCCGCTTCCGTGGTCGCGAGGTGAGCAGGATACTCTTCGACTTCTCGGAGACCGGGAGTCTCGTGGACGGCGTGGAGCTGCCTGATGGCGGCCGGCTCCGCGTGCTGCCGCTCGACTCCGATGTGGACTTGCCCGACGGCTTGTCCCTCCGCAACGCCGACGACCGCATACTCGCCGCCGCGTATCAGGCGTGTTCGAGCGGCTGCGAGGATCTCACGCTTGTCACGAACGATCTCAACATGCTGCTCAAGGCTCAGACCTACGGCTTGAAGGTCGAGCGCCGCGAGGAGGGCAGACCGAGCTGGCCGAAGCGTGCGGCGAGGTGGTTCCAGCGATACAAGACACCGCTCACGATCCTCGCGATTGCGATAGCGGTGTTCGCCGGCGTCCTCGCCCTTTCGCTGTACACGTCCCAGCTGGCGAACGGCGGCAACGAGACGGCGGGGATCCCCACCGAGTTCCGCGACCAGCTCTCTCAGAACCAGCGGGACCTGCTCGACGGGCTGGTGGTCCTGCAGTCCAGACCGGATGACCTCGACGCGATCATGCAGGTGGGCAACGCCTACTACGGTCTGCACAGTGAGACCGGGAACGCCGCATACGCCCAGAAGGGCATCTCCTACTATCAGAAGTACCTGGAGTCGGACCCCGACAGCAACGAGGTCCGTACGGATATGTCGGTGCTATACTTCTACATCGGCCAGACCGATGCCGCGATCCAGGGCCTCTCGACCGTGCTGAAGAGCGATCCGACGCACCTGCAGGCCAACTTCAACCTGGGGATCTTCTACTGGAAAGGCCGGGGCGAC
>DSAI01000044.1 GCA_011372845.1 Actinomycetota bacterium | reverse complement strand
GAGATGTCGGCGAACGTGAACACGCGCTTGGCGCCATCGTCGTCGCACCACACCAGCGCACGCTTCTCCGGCTCCACACGCGCCCACTCGTCCACCACGTCGTAGCCGAAGTTGAAGTCGGCGGTAGGCTCGATGCGGAAACCCTCTAGAAGGTCGTCGTACGAGTCGAACTCAAGGCGGGGACGGTACCGGGAGATCACGTGGTCCATGAGGGGTCCTACTCGACGATGACGGTCACGAACTGGGCCGGCTCATCGCCGCCGCACTTCTGGCCATGAGGATGGTTCGGGTTGAAGTAGATGCTGTCGCCCTCCTCGAGTACCAGATCGCGGTCCTCGAAGGTGACGATGACCTTCCCCCTGAGCACCAGGTTGAACTCCTGGCCGCGGTGGGTCACCAGCTCGGCCGGCTCATCGGAGGGGTCGAGGGTCACCAGCAGCGGCTGCATGATCTTGTGGCCGAATCCCCATGCGAGGTCCTGGTAGTTGTAGCCCGGGTACCGGTCCACCGTGCGTCCGGTACCGGCCTTCACCACCTGGTAGGTATCGATACGCGCCGGGATGCCGGTGAGGATCTCGGTGAGGTCCACGCCGAACTTGCTCGCCATGTGGAAGATGGCCGAGATCGGCACATCGGCGCCGGTCTCCTCATAGGCGATGTACGTGTCCAGGTCGACGCCGAGGTCGGCCGCCATCTCCTCGCGGGGGATGTCGCACGACTCGCGCAAGCCCTGGATGCGCAGGCCGATGTCCTTGAACTCCGTGGTCATGTGCCGCCTCCCCTACTCGACCGCCCAGTCCTCCGGGAGCGAGCACACGGGCACCGACTCCCCATCTTCGTTGAGCATGCCGATCTCGAACGCCTTGCGGTTCTTGGGCAGCAGGTGAGCCTTCCTCGCAGGAACGCTCTTGGCGATCGCGGCATCGAGCGTCCGCGGGTCGCAGAAGCCGATCTCCCTCAGAAGCTTGCCCACGAGGATCACGCTCGCCAGTCCCTTGAGGCCGTTCTCCTCGGCAAGCTGGGTCGCCGGGATCGGGAAGACATCCACGTCGGCGCGCTCGGGGAGGCGCTGGCACATCGTGGAGTCCACGATCACCTTGCCCCCTGGCACCACCGAGTCGATGAACTTGTCGAGCGAAGGCTGGTTCATCGCCACGAGCACATCGGGCTCGAGCACGAGCGGCGAACCGATCGGCTCGTCGGAAAGGCAGACGCTGCAGTTGGCGGTACCGCCCCGCATCTCGGGGCCGTACGAGGGCAGCCACGAGAGTTCGCGCCCCTCGATCAACCCCGCGTACGCGATGAGCTTGCCTGCGAAGAGGATGCCCTGGCCGCCGAAGCCTGCAAGCAACATGTTCACCGGTGCGGCCATCAGGCGTCACCCCCGGATGCGAGCCGTTGCGCGCGCGCCGAGGCGGCCTCCGCCACGTTGGCGTACCCCTCGGCCTTCACGTCCCTGTACACGCCGAGCGGGTAGTACGGCAGCATGTTGTCGCGCAGCCACTGCAGGGCGTCGGCGGGCGACAGGCCCCAGTTGGTGGGGCAGGTGGAGACGACCTCGATAATCGTGTAGCCCACACCCTCGACCTGGTACTCGAACGCCTTCTTGATGGCCTTCTTCGCCGCGCGCACGTTCTTTGGGCTATCGACCGTCACGCGCTGCGCGAGCGCCACGCCGTCGAGCGTGGAGAGCATCTCCACCATGCGGATCGGGAAGCCCGCCTCGTTCACGTCACGCCCGTACGGGCTGGTCTGCGTCACCTGCTGCGGCAGCGAGGTCGGAGCGAGCTGGCCGCCGGTCATGCCGTAGATGGCGTTGTTGATGAAGATCACGGTGATCTTCTCGCCGCGGGTGGCGGCATGCACCGTCTCCGCGGTGCCGATGGACGCGAGGTCGCCGTCGCCCTGATAGGCGAAGACCACGTTCTCGGGCATGGCGCGCTTGAGGCCGGTGGCCACCGCCAGCGCACGGCCGTGGGCGGCCTGCACCATGTCGCAGGCGAAGAACTCGTACGCGAGGACCGAGCACCCCACGGGCGCAACGCCCACCGTGGTGCCTTCGATGCCGAGCTCGTCGAGCGTCTCGGCCACAAGCCGGTGCACGATACCGTGCGTGCAGCCCGGGCAGTACGAGAACGGCGTGTCGGTGAGCGCGTGCGGGCGCTGGAACACGACCTTGCTCATCGGGCGCCTCCTTCCAGCGACGCGGCGACCCTCTCGATGGCGGCAAGCGTCTCGGCGGGCGTGGGGATGATCCCGCCGGTGCGGCCGAAGAACTCCACCGGCCTACGGCCGTTCACGGCCAGGCGCACGTCGTCCACCATCTGACCCATGTTCATCTCCACGGTGAGGAACGCCTTCGCTCCCGGGACGGCGGCCTCGATGGCGTCCACCGGGAACGGCCACAGCGTGATCGGCCTGATGAGGCCCGCCTTGATGCCTTTCTCGCGAGCTTTGTCGATCGCGCTACGGGCGATACGCGAGCTCGCGCCAAAGGCCACCAGCACGATCTCGGCGTCCTCAACGAGGTACTCCTCGGCGCGCTGCTCCGCGGCCTTGATCCGTTCGTAGCGCTCGTAGCGCTCGACATTGGTCTCCTCAAGACGCTCGGGCGCGAGATAGAGCGAGTTCGCGATGTTGTGCGGACGCTCGCCCTTGTGGCCGGTGACCGCCCACGGCTTCTCGGCCGCATCGGTCTTGGGCTCGGGCAGCACCACGGGCTCCATCATCTGGCCGAGCATCCCGTCGGCGAGCACCATCACCGGTACGCGGTACTCGTCGGCCAGGTCGAACGCGATGTACGCGTGGTCGGTCATCTCCTGCACGGTTGACGGCGCCAGCACGATGAGGTGGAAGTCGCCGTGGCCGGTGGCGCGCGTGGCCTGGAAGTAGTCCGACTGGCTCGGCTGGATGCCACCGAGGCCGGGGCCGCCACGCTGCACGTTGATGATCACGCCCGGGAGATCCGCCCCGGCCATATAGCTGATGCCCTCGGCCTTGAGCGAGATGCCGGGCGAGCTCGACGACGTCATCGCCCGCTTGCCGGCCGCGGAGGCGCCGTACACCATGTTGATCGCCGCTATCTCGCTCTCGGCCTGCAGGTAGACGCCGTTCTCCTTGGGCATGCGCTTGGCCATGTACGCGGCAAGCTCGGTCTGGGGCGTGATCGGGTAACCGAAGAAGAAGCGGCATCCTGCACGGATGGCCGCCTCCGCCAACGCCTCGTTGCCTTTCATCAGGACCTTCTCGGACACCTCACACCTACCTTTCGACCGTGATTGCCACGTCGGGGCAGATGAGCGCGCAGGACGCGCAGCCCGTGCACAGCGACTCGTCGGTGAGCATCGCGGGGTGGTACCCCTTGTCGTTGATCGTGTCGGGGTCGAGCACGATGCAGTTCCTCGGACAGACCTCTACGCACAGGCCGCAGCCCTTGCAGTAGCGTCCGTCCACGATGATCCGAGCCATCAGCGGATGACCTCCTTATACGGACGGGAGGCGGTGCTTCCGGTGCGCTGACATGCCCGACACCCTACGAGGCATCCTCCCAGGGTGTGCGGACGTGAATCTGGACAGGATACGCGTTTTCAACGATTCCCGCAGCATCCGGCGTGCCGGAAAGCTCCTCCAGAAGACCGTGCGGCACTGCGGTGAACAGCAGCGGCAGACCGAGGAGCGATGCGGTCTCGCGCGCGAACGGGAGAGAGTCGAGCACGGTGGCGGCCGTGGTCTCGGCCTTGAGGTGCGAGTTGTTCACCACGCCGGTGGCCTTCAGGTGGCACGCTGCCTCGATCTCCCCGAGAAGCGCCGCCGCCTCCCCGGGCCCGCCGGTGAGGTTGCGGTAGCG
>DSAI01000141.1 GCA_011372845.1 Actinomycetota bacterium | reverse complement strand
GGCGCTGATCGCCGATCACGGCTCCGTGCACGGTATCGAAGGCGTTCCGGAGGACATACAGCGGGCGTTCGTGACTGCGCACGACATCTCGCCCGAGTGGCACGTCCGTATGCAGGCCGCGTTCCAGAAACATACCGACAACGCCGTCTCCAAGACGGTGAACTTCGCGAACGAAGCGACTGTCGATGACGTTCGTCAGGTCTACGATCTCGCGCATGAGTTGGGCGTGAAGGGTGTCACGATCTACCGTGACGGCAGCAAACAGAACCAGGTGCTGTCAACGGGCAAGACGGGCAAGGGCGGTGCCGATGAGACGACCCGGCACGGCGAGATCGAACCGCGGCCGCGTCCGTCGGTCACGATGGGCCGCACGGAGAAGATCCAGACCGGGTGCGGGAACCTGTACGTCACGATCAACTCCGACGAGCAGGGATTGTGTGAAGTGTTCACCCAGATGGGCAAGTCGGGCGGATGCGCCGCCAGCCAGTCCGAGGCGCTCTCGCGCATGATCTCGGTCTCTCTGCGGGCGGGCGTGGATCCGCAGGCGATCCTGAAGCATCTGCGCGGCATCCGCTGCCCGAGCCCGGCGTGGGCGCAGGGCGGTAAGGTGCTCTCATGCGCAGACGCCGTGGGTATCGCGATGGAGCACTATCTCGAGTGGGCCGAGACCGGTCACGCCTCGACGACGGTCTCCAAGAACACGGACGGACTGGTCAACCTTGCGGGAGCATGTCCCGAGTGCGGCGGTGCTCTCGAACACGAGAGCGGATGCGCCGTGTGCCGGGCCTGCGGCTACAGCAAGTGTGCGTAGGCGGCCGCGACGATGGTTCTCTCGGACAGGTCCATACGGCAGCAGATGGCGGCCGGCCGCATCATTGTGGATCCCTGCAGCGACCTGGATATCCAGCCGTCCAGTATCGACCTGCACCTTGGAATGCGGTTCCAGGTCTTCAGGAACTCACGGTATCCGTATATCGATCCCACCATGGAACAGCAGGGCCTCATGGACGCGGTGGAGGCAACGACCGGTGAGCCGTTCGTCCTGCATCCGGGTGAGTTCGTTCTCGGAGCGACCATAGAACACATCAAGCTGCCCGACGACATCGTGGCGCGCCTTGAGGGGAAGTCTTCGCTCGGCAGACTCGGTCTGCTCATCCATTCCACCGCCGGCTACGTCGATCCCGGCTGGGTGGGCACGCTCACGCTCGAGCTGAGTAACGTGGCCAATCTGCCGATCGTGCTCACGCCCGGTATGGCGATCGGCCAGATCTCGTTCATGCAGATGACCACCCCGGTCGAGCGCCCTTACGGATCGCCGGAGCTGGGCAGCAAGTATCAGGGGCAGGTAGAGCCCACCCCGAGCCGGTCGTTCCGCAGCCGGCTCTAGGAGTGGACGCAGGGCCCGGGCGCGCGCCCTCTCACGCGGGGCAGGGCGGTAGCGCGCCCGGGTCGTGTGTCATCGAGGTGCACATGCGGCCTTCCATCGGGTACGCTGCCCCTGACGGTCGACGAAAGGTGAGTTGATGGTCTGCTGGTCGGAGCGCGGGTGTGAAGATGAGATGCGGGAGCGGTGCCCGCATGCGATCGATCCGGCAGAGCAGTGTCCGATATCGTGTTTCTATGCCAAGTGCGACCGCGACACCCACGCGATCACGAGCGATCCGGCACTCGTGTTCGATCCAACGATCGACCGGTCCGCGGCCGCCAAGGAGATTTGCACGCGCTGCGCCTTCTTTCTGACGAACGGGCCGCGGCTCTGATGGATGCCGGGCGCTCCTCGTCGGGTCCGTCGGCACAGCAGGGCGGGGAGGCGGTGGCTCCGAGCGACTCGGTAGCCGCTGCGTTACGGGCCTACGGCGAGGACCTTACGGCGCGCGGCGCCGCCCAGGTGGGCGGCGCGTTCACGGGCTCCCGGGCCGCAGATGACCTGATCAAACACTCACCCGAGGCGTTCCTGCTCGGCGTCCTCTTCACCCAGGGGGTACCTGCCGAGCGGGCATGGGCGGGACCCTATCTGCTGAAGGAGCGGCTCGGCCATCTCGACCTCCACCGTCTGGCCGTCGAGCGGGATGCGGTGTCAGCTGCCGTTGCCGGGCCGCCCGCGCTCCATCGGTTCGTGAAGACGCTGCCACGTTGGGTGAGCGCCGCGGCGCAGCGCCTCATCGAGGAGTACCACAGGTCGGCTGCCGCCATATGGCCCGACGGAACGCCGCTCCCGGAGGTGGTGCGGCGACTCCAGCGGTTCGACGGCATCGGCCCCAAGAAGGCCGTGATGGCCGCGGAGATACTCGTCCGTCACTTCGGGATCGCGCTCAGCGACACCTGCTCCGGGAGCGTCGCATACGATGTCCATGTCCGGCGGGTGTTCCTGCGCGCTGGGCTCGTGGCGGAGGACACTCCGCAGGCCATACGTGAGGCCGCTGCGCAGGCCTGTCCGGAGGCTCCGGGCACGCTCGATCTGGCGACCTGGCTCATAGGCCGTGACTACTGCCGTCCCACGGAGCCCCGCTGTGACGCCTGTCGCCTGGGGAGTGTCTGTCCGAGGCTGGTCCACCGCACCGTCACGGGCGTCGGCTCTCGCTTCATCTCAAGAGACTAGACAGCACCGGGTCTGTGGGTCGCCGTCAGGCGAGCGAGCGCATCACCAGACCGGAGGCGAGCTTGGGGTAGAAGTATGTCGACTTTTGCGGCATGGTCTCTCCGGCCAGAGCCACCTCGCGAAGCTGATCCAACCGGGTCGCGTTGAGCAGGAACGTGGCGTCGGCGCCCTCGGCGAAGGCGTCGTCCACCGTTTTCGCGAAGGCCAGCCGGTCAAGGGTCTCCGGCACGTCAGGGTCTATGCCGAGCAGCGGCTTGAGGATCAGTTCCTGGAGCACGGTCACATCGAGCCGCTTCCAGCCGTCCGACTGGTCGCCCTCGATGACCCGCGCTGGGTCGAGATCCGCCTTGATCGTGGCGAGTCGCATCGAGCCGTCCGCTGTGCGCACCACGAATGCGGTCCGGGAGGCATCGCCGAGGGTCGACACGGGTGAGTCGCCGACATCAGTGAGATCGAAGTGCTCGGCCATCGCGGCCCAGAACCCCTCGACATCGAACGCACCCGCCGCGCGCGCACGACGGTGGGTAGGCAGCACGAGGAGGTCGGGGTCGTCCATGTTCACGAGCGTCATCATCACGAAATCGTAGGCCGGATCGATCGGCGTGCGTCCCGCAGCGGCGTCAGCGGTGCGGCGTTCGTCTCGATACGCGAGGGCGGTCGTGTAGCGGTGGTGACCGTCGGCGATGAACACCTTTCGGTCGC
This sequence comes from Actinomycetota bacterium, assembly GCA_011372845.1. GTDB lineage: Bacteria > Actinomycetota > Coriobacteriia > Anaerosomatales > Anaerosomataceae > Anaerosoma. The sequence goes on along the minus strand of DSAI01000141.1, from coordinate 589 downwards.
TGATGATCGCCGATACCGCGTCGATCGACGCCGTATCGCGGATGGCCCATAGTCGGCTCACCACGCCGTCGGCATCGGTGGAGGTGCAAAGGGGCTCGCTTGCCGTTGCCGCGTCGAACAGTGCGTCGGTCTCACCGGCGGGGTCGGAGAACAGTCCGAAGACCTGGCTGAGGTTCGCCGCGGTCGCCCTGGTGAGGTCGAGACGGTCCGAGATCGCCTTGGGCAGGGTCCGCTCGTGAGGCAGCACCACGCCGTCTGAGAACGGGTGCAGCCGCACCGCGGAGATGAAGCCGCGTCGCCTGATCGGCGTGCCCTCGTGTTTCCAGGACTGCTCGACGACGTAGATCGCAGGCGAAGCGTCCTCTACGAGGATCCCCTCGTCGTGCCATCGGCGCCATGTCTCCGCACCGGTCTCGTAGCGGTTCCCGGGGACAGTCGGATCCAGTGGTCCGTCGGGGAGCTCAAGGGCCACGACGTTGTGGTCGTTGCGGGCGAGAAGTGCAGCACGTTGCTCGGGATTCACCACGTCGTACGGTGGAGCGGTCAGGTCGCTCAGATCGGCTCCGGGCACATGCCGGTACATGCGGGC
>DSAI01000150.1 GCA_011372845.1 Actinomycetota bacterium | reverse complement strand
ATCACGCACAAGCTCGAGGAGGTCATGGCGGTCGCCGATCGCATCGTCGTGATGCGCCGCGGCGCGGTCGTGGGTGAGGTGAGGCCGTCGGAGACCGATGAGGTCGGTCTGGCACGCATGATGGTCGGCCGTGACGTGGTCCTGCGGATCGACAAGGAGCCGGTCTCGTGCGGCGACACGGTGCTCGACGTCCGCGATCTGACCGTGAAGGACGACCGCGGCCTGGAGGCCGTGTCCGACGTCTCTTTCAACGTCTGCGGCGGAGAGATCGTCGCCGTCGCGGGGGTCAGCGGGAACGGCCAGACGGAGCTCGTCGAGGCACTGGTGGGCCTGCGGGACGCCGAGTCGGGCAGCATAGCGCTCAAGGGCACGGATCTGACGAAGTCCGATGCCCGATCCACGATCGAGGCGGGGGTGTCGCACATCCCCGAAGACAGGCACCGGCGCGGGCTCGTGCTTCCGTTCAACCTGGCCGAGAACATGGTGCTGGGCGATCATCGGGTGGAGCCCTACGCCACACGAGGCATCATGCACCCTCGTGAGATCACGGCCATGGCGAAGAAGCGTATCGCCGACTATGACATCCGTACGCCATCTGAGAAGGTCATCGCATCGAGCCTGTCCGGAGGCAACCAGCAGAAGGTCGTGGTCGCTCGCGAGATAGGCCGCGATCCCGAGTTCCTGGTCGCGGCTCAGCCGACGCGCGGGCTGGACGTGGGTGCGATCGAGTTCGTGCACAGACAGATACTCGCCGAGCGTCAGGCGGGCAAGGGGATCCTTCTCGTGAGCCTCGAGCTGGAGGAGGTCCTATCGCTTGCCGACCGCGTGCTCGTGATGTACGAGGGCCGGATCGTCAAGGAGTTCAATGCCGATGAAGCCAACGCGGAGACGCTCGGCTACTACATGACCGGAGGCGGAGGAGCGAAGTTGGTGGATGACGCCGGAGACGCACAGGCGGCCGGATCGGGGGCGGACGCATGAACGGCTCGAGGGATGCCGTGACCGCCCAACGCGCATGGATGGCCGCGCTTCAGAAGATCGGTACCCCGATCGTCTCCGCCATCCTCGCCATCGCCGTCGGCTCGCTCATCATCTGGATATCCGGATACGATCCGGTCGCCGCGTTCGCAGCCTTGTTCAAGGGAGCCTTCGGCGGTCCGAAGCAGGTCGGGGAGACCGTACTGAGGGCGACACCGCTCATCCTCGCGGGGCTGGCGGTGGGCTACGGCTTCCGGGCGGGGCTCTTCAACATCGGGGCAGAGGGTCAGTTGATGATGGGCGGTCTTCTCACCGCCTGGCTCGGCGTTCAGATGGTCGGGGTCTCGCCGCTGATTACCGTACCGGTGTTGCTCGTCTTCGCCTCGTTCGCTGGCGCGGCGTGGGCTTTCGTACCCGCCATACTCAAAGCACGCGTCGGCGCTCACGAAGTCATTACCACGATGATGCTCTCTCACGTCGCGCGATACGTGGTCTCATGGCTCACCGCCGGCCCGCTCAAGGCGCCGGGTCAGATACCTCAGACCGAGACGCTCACAACGTCAGCACAGATCCCGAGGTTCCAGTCGATCTTCCCGGAGGGGGTCCTCGAGGCGTTGCCCTTCCTGGGTATGGGACGCGCACACATCGGCATCCTGATCGCGATTGTGGTCGCCGTGGGTGTGTGGTTGGTGCTGCGATACACCACGCTCGGGTACGAGAACCGGGCGGTCGGATTGAGTCCTTGGGCGGCCGAGACGGCCGGCGTTTCCGTGCAGTGGACCACGGTCAAGGCGCTGTGCATATCGGGTGGGCTTGCCGGCCTTGCCGGGGCTGTCGAGGTCATGGGGCTCCACCATAGGATCTTCGACCAGTTCTCCGCAGGCGTGGGCTTCACGGGAATCGCGGTCGCGCTGCTGGCGAAGAATCATCCGCTCGGGATCATCCCGGCCGCTCTGTTGTTCGGTGCATTGTCGGCCGGGAGCGGGACGATGCAGCTTGAAGCGGGAGTGTCGCAGAAGATCATCCTGATCATCCAGGCGCTCGTCATCTTCTTCGTCGCCGCCGAGGGGCTTGTGAACTGGTTCATCCGTAAGCGTCAGAAGGAGGCGACCAGCGGTGCTGAGTGACGTCATCACGCCTGATCTGTTCGCGGCAGCACTCCGCATCGCCACTCCGTTGGCGCTCGCGGCCATAGGCGGCACGATCTGCGAGCGTTCAGGCATCGTGAACATCGCGCTGGAGGGGATCATGCTGGTGGGGGCGTTCTTCGGGACCGCCACCGTACTGGCGACAGGCAGTCCGTGGCTCGGCGTCCTCGTCGCTCTGGTCGCCGGTGTTGCGATCTCCGCGGTGCATGCCGTGGCGTCGGTCAACCTGCGTGCCGACCAGGTGGTCTCAGGCACCGCCATCAACCTGCTGGCGTTGGGACTGACCGGGTTCCTGATGGAGCTCTGGTACGGGCACCCGGGGACGACTCAGCCAATCGAGACGCTCCCGCCGGTGTTCAGCTTCGGGGCGATGGGCGAGGGGTTCATCGGTGAGGTATGGAGGTGGGTCAACGGGGTGTTCCTGTCACACACCCCGCTCGTGTACCTTGCGATCGCCATAGCGCTCGTCGCCCAGTGGGCGATGTATCACACGCGTTGGGGATTGCGTCTGCGTGGGCTCGGGGAACATCCGAGAGCCGTGGACACCGCTGGCGTGAGCGTCGCGCGCGGCCGGTGGGTGGCCGTGCTCATGAGCGGCGCGCTGGGCGGTCTCGCGGGAGCGAACCTGAGCATCGAGCAGGTCGGGGTGTTCCAGGAAGGCTTCACGAATGGCCGAGGGTATATCGCGCTCGCGGCCAACATCTTCGGGCGTTGGACGCCGGTGGGCTCGTATCTCGCTTCTTTGCTCTTCGGCTTCGCGGACGCGCTCCAGATCAAGCTACAGCCGTTCCGCGATGTCATCGACCTTCCGCCCGAGTTCTTCCTGATGGTGCCGTATGTGGTCACGGTGGTGGTACTCGCGGGTGTGATCGGCAGAGCGGTCGGACCGGCGGCCGTAGGGGTGCCGTACAAGAAGGGCTGATGGGATGGGACCCGTGGTGAACGACGGTCGGCTACATCCGGGCGACGCCCTGTTCTGGGCCGTCTCATGGGGGCTTGGCGCCGCGCTCGGCGTGGGCCTCGGCGGATGGCTGACGCTCGTGGGCGGAGCAGGTGCGCCAGGGGCGGGCGGGCTGGAGCCGGGATCCGACCTCGTCGCGCTACCGCTCGCCGCGTTCGGGGTCGTCACCGCGGTGCACCTTGGCGGACAAGCGGTCGCCGCCTTCGTGCGCGGTGTGGCTGCGAAGCGTCGCCAGCACCAGGAGCGCAACGAGGACGACGCCGACGACGGCGTCCTCGGGTAGGTCGAGAGCGAACGAACCCCTCACGATCGAGCGGATCGCGTAGGCGGCGGCCGGAATGGCGACCGCCGCCCACAGCGGGATCCGGAGGCGCGGCATCACGGTGTGATCACGCCTGCTGATCGTCCATCGGCGCCTGCGCGGCGACCCGCTTCTTCTTCCGGCTCCTGATGATGGCGCGCACGATGAAGAAGACGATCAGTCCGCCGATCCACAGCGGGGCAGAACCGATGACGAATGCGATCAGGAACGTCAGCACGTCCGCGGCTCCGCGGATGCCAGAGGTGATCGCGTCGGCGAAGCCCCAGTCATCGCCCTGCGGCCGCACCACCGGGCGCGGCTCGGTGAGCTCGATCGTCACAGTGGCCAGTGCGGCCTGCCGCTCGAGGTACTTCACCTGGGCATCGAGGCTTTCGATCTCCTGACGTACGCGGTTGAGCTCGGTCTCGATGGCGAGCATGTCCTCCACGTCCTTCGCCGCGTCGAAGAACTCGCGCAGCCGCTCCTCCTCTGCGCGGAGGTTCGT
>DSAI01000207.1 GCA_011372845.1 Actinomycetota bacterium | reverse complement strand
TATCCGCTCGTGCGGATGAAGCCGTAGCCTTCAGGCAGGATGTCGAGGATGCCCTCGATCTCCACGAACCCCTCGGCCTTCACCTTCGCTTCGTACACGGCCGCGACGATCTCGTCCTTCTTCTTGAGCGCCTTCACGTCGAGCTCCAGCTCGGACGCCATCGTCCGCAGCTCGGCAACGGTCTTGGCGGCGAGTTCTTCGCGGGTCACCGAGGGCTGGACCTCTTTGGGCTGACCGCCTCCGCGACGGCCTCTCTTACGCGGTCGTGCACTCACGCGTTCTTCACCTTCTCCCAGTCGGCCAGGAACGCCTCCAGGCCGCGATCGGTCAGGGGATGCTTCACGAGCTTCTGCAGCACCGCGAACGGCACCGTGGCGATGTCGGCGCCCATCAGCGCAGCCGCGACGACGTGCTGGTTGTGCCGCACGGAGGCGGCGATGACCTCCACCGGGTGGTGGAAGTCGTAGTTGTTCAGGGCCGAGATCATGTTGCCGAGGTGTTCAAGGCCGTCCTCGGAGATGTCATCGAACCGGCCGATGAACGGGCTCACGTACCGCGCGCCGGCGCGTGCCGCCATGAGCGCCTGAGGAACGGTGAAGCACAGCGTCATGTTCACGTGGATGTTCCGCTCGGCCAGCGCCTTGGTGGCGGCAAGACCCTCCGGCATCACCGGTACCTTGACCACGACGTTGGGTGCGAGCGCGGCGAGGGTCTCGCCTTCGGCCACGATCTCGTCGCGCGTAAGGCTCACCGTCTCGGCCGACACAGGCCCGTCGCAGATCTCACAGATGCGCTGGATATGCGCGTGGAAGTCGGCGAGCGAGCCGCCCTCGCGGGCGTACAGCGACGGGTTGGTGGTGACACCCGCCAGCACTCCCCACGAAGCCGCCTCCTCGATCTCGGAAAGGTTCGCGGTGTCCAGGAAGAACTTCATCTAACGTGCATCCTCTCGTCCGGCGGGACGGTCATCCTCCCGCACCTGCTCCTCGTCCTCACGGATCACCGCATCGACGATCCGTTCCAGCACCTCGGCCACCGTACGGTCGAGCTGATGGCTGTGAACCACTGGCACGTCGTGCTCACGCGCCAGGTCTTCAACGTAGTGTCCGAGCAGCCGGATGTTGTCGAAGTTGGCACGGTACCGCTCAAAGGGCCGCATCCCCTCGGTCTGCACCTCGCGGATGTAGAAGTGGCTCCGGTGGGCTTCCTCGTCGTCGACGCTGATGAGGAGCTGCACCACCGATGCGTCCTTGAACTGGGAAGGGTCGATATACCCTGGCGCCACATGGATGCCCTCGAGCACCATGCTCACGCCCTCCACCACCGCGCGTTCGATCAGCGACTTCACACCGGTGGCAACCACGGCCGCTTGCTCACGGAAACCCACGATCACAGGAGAAGCGCCTCGGGGAGCCGGGACCCGCAGCCCGCGCCATGCGTTGAACGAACTCTCGTAGATGGCTGGCATGAGGTCCCGTGAGAAGATACCACGCATCACCTCCCGAATGCTATCCGTTGAGACGATTCGGGTTATGCCGAGCCGGTGGGCGACCTCGGTGGCGATGGTGGACTTGCCTACGCCGGTGGTGCCGCCGATGAGCACGATCAGCGGCCGCTCAAGGCGCGAGATCTCGTTCAGGCGGCGGTAGCGCTTGGCCACCGAGCCGTCGTCCTCCTCGCCGAGGATGCGATACGACGCGTCGCGGACCTCGGCGAGCGTCACCTCCAGCTGACCCGAGTCGCGGAACCCGTCCTGCACGCGCTGCGCCGCCGTGTACGCGCGTGAAGGGCTCAGCCCCGCGGCCATGTAGGTCTGTGCGAGCAGACCCTTGCTCATCGGCAGTCCGTGCTTCTGATCCTTGATGATGACGGGGGGATTGCTGGGCATCAGGGCCTCCTGGATCGGTGACGTTCGCGCGCCAGGTCATACAGGCGGTCGATCATCGCATCGAGACCGTCCCCCGAAAGAGAGACGGGCACGTTGTCGCAGAGCACGGTAGGCACGCCGGCCTCGGCCCCCGCCGCAGCCACCACGTCGATCGCGGCCGCCTTCAGCTCGGTGAGCAGCACGTCAAAGCGACCCGCGTGCGCACGCAGGTCGGCTCTCAGCGCGCCGCGGTCGGAGAGCGCGGTGCTCACGGCCACCACATCGCACCCGTGCTCCGACTCGAGATGGTCGCGCAGGCGGTCGGCGAACACGGGCGGGGCGGTGGTGGCGAACAGCACGCGCGCGCCCGAGACATCGGCAAGCGGCGTGGGGCGGAACGTGGTGACCGCCACCGGCACGTCTTCCCGGATGCGCCGGATCGCGGCGACCAGCTCGCCAAGCGACGCCTGTGTGGCGAGCGGGGCCTCGGCGCCGGCGATCACCACGCCGTCGGCGCGAGCGAGGCGGTACGGACCGAAGTAGTCGCTCACGTACGATGCGCCCTGGGACGCGCCCACCACCAAGAGGGTGGCGTCGGCGCCTACCGGGGGGACCGCGGCGCCCGAACCCTCGAGCATCACCAGGTCGCGGCCGAGCGAGTCCGCAAGGCGGGCCCCCTCAGGCACGTTGCTGAAGAACGTCTCCCCCGCCAGCCCTCCGCCGCACCGGCGGCACCCCACGGTGGGAACCCTGCTCATCACAGCGTCCTCGTAGTTGTCCGAGGCGGCATGCACGCCGCGCTCCGCGAGCGCGAGCAGGTCCTCGGTGGTGAGCGCCACCTCGTCTCCCCGGATCAGCTCCGGCTCGGCAGGTCCTCCGCGGCCCATGGCAAGGACGACCACACGGTGGCCCCGGGCGTCGAGGTGGCGCGCCACGTAGGCGGAGATCGACGTCTTGCCCACGCGCTTGCCGGTTCCGATGATCGCGAGCGTGGGCGTTTCGAGAGACACCTCGGTCGCGGGAGGGTCGAAGGCGAAGTCGGCGCCCGTGTAGCCAACGCCTCTCGCGAGTGCCTCGCTCGCGAGCCTGAAGCGGTCTGCCGCCGAGACGATCGGTTCGTCGGACAGGTCGATCACGGTCTCAGGCGCGAAACGATCGATCGCAGTGCGCAGCGCATCGGAGGCGTTCGAGCCGCGTACCACGGGCAGGCCGTAGAGGTCTTCGCCGCCCGCGGCGTCGACCTTCTCGGTGCCGCCGATGAACGCCGCGGCGACCACCTCATGCGTGCGACGCAGCTCGTCGAGGGCGAACCTCACCACGGGCGGGTAGTGCTCCCCGTCGATGAGCGCAACGACCCTGCTCATCGCGAACACTTCCCGGACGGCGGCTCGGCCGATGCATCAGCGCCGTCTTCGGCGTCACTCGGCTGCCACACGCAGACCTTCCGCAGGTCGCGCGCGTAGTCGGCAACGGTCTCGGGCTCGGCGAACGGATGCTTGAGGATGACGCGGACGCGCTCCTCGGTAACCTCGAGGATGTTGTAGCTCGCCCGCGTCATGCCGCGGAGGCGGTGCGAGCACGCGGTGCCGGCGTTCACGACGATCATGTCCTCGAGCCGCCACACGTGGGGGACGTGCTTGTGGCCGCAGAGGACCATGTCGCAGCCGCTCCCGGCGAGCACGCGAAGCAGGTCGCCCGCGTCGTAGACGATGTTGCGCTCGCGTCCCGTGCCGGGGACCGGGAGCAGGTGGTGGTGCAGCGCGACGATCTTGAACTCGTCGGGGCCCGAGAACCGCTCCTCGATCCAACGGTAGCGGTTCCTGCCGATGCGACCGGCATCCAGGTCGGGCTCGGACGAGTCGAGGCCGAGCACGCGCACCCCACGGAACCGCAGCTCGGTGGAGCGCGAGCCGAAGAGCTCCTCGAAGTGCAGATCGCCCACGTTGCGGGCGTCGTGGTTGCCAGGCAACACCAGGACGTTCTCCGCCTCCATGCGGGAGATCAGCCGGTGCGCGACCTTGAACTCCTG
>DSAI01000041.1 GCA_011372845.1 Actinomycetota bacterium | reverse complement strand
CGGATCCGCTGCCTTCCACTGCTCGACAGCACCGTCCAGTGTGCGCAGGTTCGAGATGCATGCACTCCTGCGCGCAGAAGCACTGGCCGCGTTGAACACAGGGATAGCGATAGCAACAAGGATACCGATAATGAGAACCACGACCATGAGCTCGACGAGGGTGAAGCCCTCATCCTTCCTGAACATCCGCATCGATGTTCACCTCCCTTTCACTTGCGGACATGAGCGGGAATCCCCGCTAGTACACTTATCGGCAATGCAGTTAGGGACTTTAGAACGAATCCCAGCGACTCAGGCCACCATCGTGACGGCCTGGAACATCGGCATATAGAGCGCGATCACGATACCGCCCACCACCACGGCCAGCACGACCATGATGATCGGCTCCATCGCCGAAGCGAGGCCATCGATCGCGGTGCCCACCTCCTCGTCGTAGAAGTCGGCGATCTTGATCAGCATCTGGTCGAGCGCACCGGTCTCTTCACCCACGGCCACCATCTGCACCACCATGCCCGGGAACACCGGTGATTCACTCAGCGGCTTGGCGATGGTCTCGCCTTCTTTGATGGCTCCTCGCGCCGACTTGAGGGCGCGGGTGACCACCTCGTTGCCTGCGGTGTCGGCCACGATGTCCATCGCGGAGAGGACGGGCACACCCGCCGCCACCAACGTACCGAACGTGCGGGTGAAACGGGCCACCGACGTCTTGCGGATAATGTTGCCGGCCACAGGCATCCGGAGCTTGACGCCGTCCCAGATGAACTTACCGGAGTCGGTCTTGGTCCACTGCTTGAACACGAAGAACAGGATCACGAGCACAACAGCAGCGATCACGCCTCTGATGCTCGCAACAAAATCGGACATGGCAACGAGCACCTGGGTGGGAAGCGGCAACTCCTGACCGGCGCCGGCAAACATCTCGATGAACGTGGGCACCACGAAGAGCATCATCGCGATGACCACGACAACCACGAGGATGGAGATGACCATCGGGTACATCATCGCGGACTTCACGCGTCCCTTGAGGTGGGCGTCCTGCTCGAAAAGGTCCGCCACGCGCAGGAGCACCTCGTCGAGCACACCGCCGGTCTCGCCTGCCTTCACCATGTTGTAGAAGAGCGGCGGGAAGATCTTGGGATGCTTCATCATCGCCTCGGAAAGCGACTGACCAGCCTCCACGTCGCGGTTGAGTTGCGCGATGATGTCGCGCATCTCCTTGTTCTCCGCCTGATCAGCGAGGATGCTCAGGCACTTGGTGAGCGAGAGGCCCGCGTTGATCATCGTCGCGAACTGGCGGGCGAAGATGGTCACGTCCTTGATCTTGACGGACGTGCCGAACTGGATCTTGTTGAGCTGCGCCAGACGGTCCTCGTCGAGGTCGAGGATGATATATCCCATCTGGCGGAGTTTGGTAGCGACCGCTTCGCGGCTCTCCCCCTCGAGCTTGCCGCTCACGACCCTGCCGGTCTTGTCGCGGACGTTGTACTTGAAGGTGGTTGTGGCCATCACCCACTCCTTAACCAGGGATCCCCTGAACACGATAGTACACTCGGCATGCCAGAGCACGAACTGAAGGGCCGCCCGTCACACGATGACCCGCGAGACCTCCTCGATCGAGGTCTGGCCCTGGCGGCACTTCTCAAGGCCGTCCTGCTTGAGCGTGAGCATCCCCTGCTCCATCGCCACCTCGCGGATCGCCTCGGCGGTGGCCTCCTTGATCGTGAGGTCGCCGATCTCCTCGGAGATCATCATGACCTCGTGGATGCCGACACGTCCGCGGTAGCCGGTGCCGCCGCACTTCTTGCAGCCTTTGGGCCGCCACAGGCGCTCGGGCCGCGCATCCTCGGCGAATCCTGCATCGAGCGCCAGTTGCTTGCTCGGTTTGTACTCTTCCTTGCATTCGGAACACAGCCGTCGGCCGAGGCGTTGAGCCAGCACGCAGTCGACAGCGGAAGCGACGAGGAACGGCTCGACGCCCATCTCGGTGAGTCGAGTGATGGCGCCGGCCGCGTCATTGGTGTGCAGCGTGGAGAGGACGAGGTGGCCGGTGAGCGCCGACTCGATGGCGATCTTGGCCGTATCCTGGTCGCGGATCTCACCCACGAGGATGATATCGGGCGAGCAGCGGAGGAACGAGCGCAACGCCCGTGCGAACGTGAGACCCGCCTTCACGTTGGTCTGCACCTGGTTCACGCCGGCCAGGCGGTACTCAACCGGGTCCTCGGCCGTGAGGATGTGCTTGGCGGGGGTGTTGAGCACGTTGATCGCCGCATAAAGGGTGGTGGACTTGCCGGAACCCGTGGGGCCCGTGACCAGGATGGCGCCGTACGGCTTGCGGAACGACGACTCGAAGCGCTCGAGCGCCGAGGGCAGGAAGCCGAGATCCTGGAGCCGCAGCATGATGTTGTCTTTGCGCAGGATACGAAGCACCACGCGCTCGCCGTAGACGGTGGGCAGCGTGGACACGCGGAAGTCCATCGCGTGTCCGCCGATGGTGAGCGCCGTGTGGCCGTCCTGCGGCTTGCGGGTCTCTGCGATGTCCATGTCGGCCATGATCTTGAACCGCGATATCATCGCCTGCTGCGTGGACTTGGGGCTCCGCATCATCTCGTGCAGCACACCGTCGATACGGTACCGGACCCGGAGGTCCTTCTCCTGCGGCTCGATGTGGATGTCGCTCGACCTGTCAGCCACAGCGCGGTTGATGATGTAGTTCACGAGCTTGACCACTGGCGCATCGTCGGTGATCTCGGTCATGTCCTCGAGCGTGAGCTCCGCCGTGTCGCCCCCAGCGTCGAGGTCATCCTCGCTCATCGTCGTGGCGACCTTGTAGAACTCGTCGACAGCCGCGACGATGCTGTCCTTGGTGGAGATGGCAGGAGCGATCTCGTACCCCGTGATGATGCGGAGATCGTCGAGCGCAAGCACGTTCTGCGGGTCGGCCATAGCAACCACGAGGTGGTCGTCTTCGATCTCGATAGGCATCAGCGTGTAGCGGATCGCCAGCTCACGCGGAACGAGGGCGATCGCGTTGGCATCGGGACGCTTCACCGAGAAGTCGATGTACGGGATCCCGATCTGCTTGGCCATCACCGACAGGATCCCGCCCTGCGTGGCGTATCCCAGGTCGACCAGGACCTTGCCGAGCGGGCTCCCGGTGACCTTGTGGATCTCTATGGCGTCTGCAAGCTGGCGTTCGGTGATGATGCCCGCGCGCAGGAGCAGCATCCCTAGCCGCTCACCGGCTTCAGCCACGAATCATCGCCCCTCTGCGATCGGATACGACGTAAGCGGTACACCCGCATGCCGATAGTACGACAGATGCGGTGCTCCGCGACAGACGCCGATGCCCGCGTCAGTGATCGCGCGTGGCGTGCAGGTCGCCAAGCAGGATGGCGGCCAGGCGCTGGAACTCGGCATGGCTTCTCGTGCCGGGCTTGACGCCCACGCGTCCTGGGCCGGCGGTGAAGTGCAGCTCCACCGGCGCCACGAGCGAGTACTCGGGGACGGAGGGGGCCTCCACGACGGACGGCTCCGCGACCGACGTTTCCGGTGCGGACACCGAAATCGGCGCGGCGGCGGGTGCGGGCTCCGGCGTCGGTTCAGGTGCGGCGGCGGGTGCGGGTTCGGGTGCCGGAGCCGGTGACGACAACGCCTGACCGATCGACGGTGGGGGCATCAAGGGCGGCGCCTCGAACGAAGGCACCGGGTCGCTGAGCGACTCGGCGGGGACAGTCGCCCCCTGCTGCCCTGACGGCATCAGAGGTTGCTGTTCTTCCGCGGCAAGCATGAGCCGCTCCAGCTCGTCGCCGAGCGAGTAGCCGGGCATGGCGGCCACCGCTGGCTGCGATGCGGTTTCGGTGGCGGGCATCCGGGGCGACAGAGCGGCTGGCGAAGGAT
>DSAI01000178.1 GCA_011372845.1 Actinomycetota bacterium | reverse complement strand
TCGACGTGCCCGTGGCGCAATCTACGGAGTCTACCGGGGAAACGCCCTCGCCGGAGGCCTCTCTGGAGGCATCGGACTTCTTCGACGAGTCGCTCGATCAGACACCGGCGGTTCCGGTGGCTCCTGTGGAGGAGGCCGCGCCGCAACCGGTGGCGGAGGCCATCAGCGAGACCATGGACCGCATGGCCGCAGGCGCGCCTGCGCAGACAGAGGGCCAGACGATCGATCTCGATGTCCTCGCCGTCGCCGATACCCGCAAGGTGGCAGTGCTCGTCTCGGATATTCTCGAGCATGCTGTCGCCCGTGGCGCTAGCAGGATCCACCTGCTGCCTTACAAGGACGACTTCTTCCTCGTGTACCGGGTCAAGGGCGGTCTCGAGAAAATCGCTTCTGCGCCGCTCTCGATGCAAGGCGCGCTGGTCGACGGCTTCAAGCAGTACACCCGTCTCGGTGCGGTGCCGTCGAGCCGCCCCGCGTTGGGCAGGATGCACACCCATATCGCCGACAAGGACCTCGTCCTCACCACGTCGGTGGTGCCCACCATCTCGGGCCAGCGGCTCGTGGTCACGCTCTCCGCGTTGCGGCAGCCGCGCACCCTCGTGGAGCTCGGCGTGTCCGACGCGGAGTCGCGCGCGTTGCACGCGATGGTGGAGCGTGGCAGGGGCATCCTTCTCGTCTGCGCCCCCGTGGCGGGTGGCGCGAGCGCCACGTACTACGCACTGCTCGGGCACGCGGCATCGGTGGGCAAGACGGTGTACTCGGTGGAGCAGTCGATCGAGCACGAGATCCCGGCCGTGGCCCAGGTGATGATCGAGCCCGGCGGTCTCTCGTCGGCCGCGTACATCGCGGCGGGCATGCGGCAGGATACCGACGTCATCGCGGTGGACGGACTCCGTACCGTGGAGGACGTGCATCTCGCTGTCGAGGCGGCCGGCATGGGCAAGCTCGTGGTGGCCACGTTCCCTGCGGCCGATATCGCTTCGGGCGTGTGGCGCATGCTCGAGATCGGCGCCGAGCCGCACAGCCTCGCGGCTGCGCTGACGCTCGGCGTGGGCCAGCGTCTCGTGCGGCTGAACTGCCCCAACTGTTCGATGGAGACCGATGGCGCCTTGGCGTCGCGCATCCCCGGCGCCCCGGCAGGATTGCGTGACCGGGCAGGTACCGGTTGTCCGAACTGCGGAAAGACCGGCTTCAGGGGTGCCACGGCCATACATGAGGTGCTGCCGTTCACCGAGCCGGTACGCGCGGTCGTTGGGCGGGCCAGGAGCGCCGCGGAGATCTCAGCGGCGGCCACGGCTGCGGGGATGCGTCCGCTGGTGATCGCAGGCCTCGCGAGGGTCAAGGCCGGAGACGTGAGTGCCGACGAACTGAACAGAGTCCTGCGCTTCACCGAGTGAAGGAGCGGCACGTGCCCCGCACCAAGAAGATCGACACCAACGGACCCGTCGCAACGGACGCTGTGACCGATGACGCGGTGTCCTCGCCGTTCGAGGAAGAGATCGCGCTGAATGAGGCGGCGTCTGATGCTGCCGTGGACCGGGCGGTGACGTTCAGGTTGGCAGGACAGCTCTACGGTCTGCCGATCGCGGTCGTCCAGGAGGTGCAGCAACTGGCCGAGCTGCTGCCGCTCCCGGATGATGACCCTGCGTTGGTGGGGCTTATCGAGATCAGGGGATCGGTCGTTCCGGTGCTCGATTTGCGTGCGCTTCTCAAGCTGGAGGATGCCGACTACACGCTTGAGACACCGATGGTGTTCTGTCGCACGCGGGGGCATGTCGTGTGCCTGATCGTCGACAGTGTCGAGGATGTGGTCGACCTGCCTCCGGGCGGCGTCCAGCCTCCGTCGTCGGTCTACACGCTCGCAGACCGGATGCTCGGCACGGTTCGGCTCGCGCAGGGGATCACGGTCCTGCTCGACATCGACCGGCTGGTGCCGGCGCGGGCGTTCGACGTGGTTCCTGAGGACGAAGGAGGAGAGGCGTGAGCAAGCACGAGATCGCTGCGAACAACGCGCTCGTCTCCTCACAGATGAACGACATCCTCAGGCGCCGTGCCGAGTCGCTCGCGCAGGTGCAGGAGGAAGCGGCATCGGACGAGACGGTCGGGCTGTTGATGTTTCGGCTGGGCGAGGAGTGGTACGCGGTCACGATCGACGCTGTGCGCGAGATCTACAACGAGTACGAGGTCACGCGCATCCCGCGTGTGCCCGATTTCGTGCTCGGCGTGATCAACGTGCGCGGTGAGATCGTATCGGTCACCGATCTCGGTACCCTCATCCGGGTGCCGAGCCGGTCCGAGCTGGACATCGAGCAGGAGCTGCCATCCGCCATCATCGTCTCGACCGGCGAGTGCGTCTCGGCGATCGTGGTGGATGAGATCGGCGATATCGTGGACGTGCTGACCGGTGCGCTGGAGCCACCGTTGTCCACGCTCGACAAGGCGCAGGCGGAGTACATGAGCGGCTCGGTGTACATCGACGGGCTGCTCATCGGTATCGTGAACGTTGAGAAGATCCTCGAACCCATCGGTGAGTCTCGTGACGGGAGAGCATGATGATCAAAGGCTGGCTGCAGAAGACGCGCGGGAGCTTCCTCGCCAAGTACACGCTGATGAGCCTGGTCACGGTGGCCATCGCCAACGCCATGCAGCTCATCGCCGCATGGCTGATCCTCGGCAGTGAGCTCGAGCTGACACAGGGGGTCATCTGGAGGGTCGTCGCCATCGTGGCGATCCTCATCGCGGTGCTCGGGGTACTCGCAATCGTCCAGTCGTCGATCGGCCGGAAGATGATGGCGCCGCTCACCTCGGTGGTCGACAGCATCAAGCGTGCGTGCCAGAGCGAGATCGGGCACAAGGTCACCGCCGACTCGGAGGACGAGTTCGGCGTGTTGTCGCGGTCCTACAACCAGCTGCTCGACCTCATCATCTACCTGTTGAGCCAGATGCAGGAATCGTCGTCGCGGCTCGCCGGGACCTCCACGGAGATCCTCTCGGCCACCGAGCAGCAGGCCTCCGGCGCGGCGGAGCAGGCGGCGTCCATCAGCCAGACCACCGCCACCATGGAGGAGCTTGCCGCCACGTACCGGCAGATCGCCGAGAACGCGAACCAGGTCGTCAAGATGGCGGAGGCGTCGCTGGGCAATGCCGAGAACGGGCAGCAGTCCGTCATGAGCACGCTCGGGTCGATGGAGCAGATCAAGACGCGCGCGCAGACCTCGGCGTCGAAGATCCTGCAGCTGGGAGAGCGCAGCCAGCAGATCGGCCAGGTGTTGGTGATGATCAACAGCATCGCCGACCAGACGAAGATACTCGCGCTCAACGCGGCGATCGAAGCCGCGCGCGCCGGCGAGGCGGGCAAGGGCTTCAGCGTGGTGGCCGTGGAGATCCGCAAGCTCGCCGAGTCGGTTGTGCAGTCCACCGGTGAGATCGAGACGATCATGACCGAGATCCAGAGCGCCGCCAACGAGCTGGTGATCTCCACCGAGCAGGAGCTCAAGCAGGTGGAGGGCGGCGTGGACCTGGCGCATGCCGCCGGCGAGAGCTTCGAGTCGATCCTCGACACCATCGAGCAGACCACGGCCGCGGCCAAGGAGATCTCGGCGGCGACGCAGCAGCAGAGGAGCGCGACCGAGCAGGTCGTGAAGGCTATGCGGGAGGTCGCGTCGGTGGCACAGCAGACGGCGGCGGCGTCCCGGCAGGTGGCGGGTGCGGCGGAGCAGTTGTCGAGCCTTGCGAACGAGTCGAAGCAGATCGGTTCGGCGTTCACCATCGTGAACTAGCCGTTCGGTCGACCGCACGAAGGAGACGAGATGGTCGAGTTCGACCGTTCGGCGTTCATCGCGAAGTTCCAGGAGGAGGCCACCGACCTCCTCCAGCGCCTCAACGAGGGCATCATCACGCTGGAGGCGGACCCGTCGAACCGGC
>DSAI01000076.1 GCA_011372845.1 Actinomycetota bacterium | reverse complement strand
TCAACAGGCCCACGACCAGCGTGTCTTTCAGGTTGTCGAGGGGCAGGTCGTTCCTGTTTCCCGCGAGAGGGAATGCGACCAGCAAGAATGCCGCTGCTGCCGCCAGAGCGTAGAAATTGAGGGTCAGGATCGGGATGAGCCCATCTGTCAGCTTGACGAAGACGCCGATGGTCGCCTCAGAAAGCGTGATCAACGCGAGCAACAGGCCTGTCTTCAGTGCCACGCGGAACATCTCTCCCTGGCTGTTGTCCGCCATCACAGCGTATGTCCAGTCTATTACCCAGCACGAAGGGGTGGGCGAGCAGCGGGGTATACACCATGTGCGCCGTGACTGTGGCAATCTCGTAGTCTACTCGCCCAAGGAGCCGCACTTGGAGCACTCACGAAACCTCGCGATCATTCTCACGGTGCGACGGGCGCTGGTCGTGCTGCTGGTCATCGTGGCAGCAGTCTTCGCCTACGGGTCCGTCCTCGCGTACTGGGCTGACACGATGCTGCTCGACACACCGACCTTCATGGAAGCCATCGAGCCGGTCGTGAACGATGACAACGCGCGAGCGCAAGCTTCTAGCACGATCTCCAACGCCGTCATGGACGTCATCGACATACGTCGGATCACGGAACTGGTCGCTCCGGACTTCGATATCCCGGCGATCGACCAGCTCGCTGCGGATCTTGACTCACTCGTCCGTGAGAAGGTCGAAGCCGCCGTGGGAACCGACACCTTCGGCGATCTGTGGCTCGGAGAGATGCGCCGATGGCACATCGGGCTGGTCGGCGCCGTACACGCGGACACCGATGAGTCCGTGGCTGACGGTGCGGAGATACGCGTTGCGCTTGGCCCGTATCTCGATCTGCTCATCGAGCAAGCCGAGAGCCCTCTCGTTCGGCGCCTCATCACGAGTCTCGTCCCTGACGATATCCGCCAAGCGCAGGTCGTCGTCTTCAACGCAGCACCCGTGGCAGACAGGCTCGAGCTGCTCCGGCTGCTTGAGCGCGCACGCCCGTACCTGCCCTGGGCCACGGCGATCGCACTGCTCCTCGCCTTCATAGCAGCACCCCAGGCACGGCACGCGCTCTTCGGCGCGGGGATCTCGTTCGCCGTCGGCGGGGTGATCGCCGGGGCTGTTGCTGCTCGAGAGGCCGGGCGCATCGAAGACCTCATGCACTCGACGTTCTCGGCCTCCAAGGAGAGCGCGGCGCACTTCACCGCAACGCTCTTCGAGCCACTCACTACCTGGATCGGATACCTTGCGCTCGCAGGCCTGAGCGCCATGCTCGTGGGTGCGGCAGTGATGTTCCTACTCGGTCCTCAGCGCCTCCACCGGGTCCATGCGTGACGCGGCCGACGACGGGATCAGTCCGGCCAGGAACGTCAGCCCCATGCTGATGACCACCAGGGCGGCAGCGGCGATGCCGGGCAGTATTGCTACGTTCTCGATATCGAAGCTGGCCTGGATGACGGCGTTAGCGGGAATGATGAGCAGGCTCGTCACGGCGATGCCCAGTAGCCCTGCCACGAACCCGACGATCAGCGTCTCGGCGTTGAACACCCGCCGGATATCGCGCTTCGACGCGCCGATGGAGCGCAGGATGCCGATCTCCTTGATGCGTTCCAGCACTGAGATGTAGGTGATGATACCGATCATGATCGACGACACCACCAGGGAGATCGCCACAAAGGCCACCAGCACGTAGCTCACCACATTGACGATATCGGTCACCGAGGACATCAGGGTGCCCACGATATCGGTGTAGGTGATCACTTTGTCGTCGGCGCCCTCGGCCTCCATCTGCTCGTTGTAGCCGTCCAGGATCTCGATGACCCGGCCCTTGCTCTCGAAGTCGAGCGGGTAGATGTCGATGCTGGACGGTTTCGCGAAGTCGGCGTAGCCCAGCTTGGCCAGATTGCCATCGTACGAGCTCTGTTCGGTCACCATCATCGAGAGCATCAACTGCATCAGTTCTTCCTCGTCCATGTTGAACTGGAAGATCTCGCTGAACGAGTCCGCGTCCATACCCATGAGGCTCGACATGTCGTTCGTGAACTGGCCCATCGACGACTCCAGAGCGGCGCCGATCTGCTCCTGCAGGGCAGTGCCGAGCTCGGTGGTGACCTGCTCTGCGACCGTGGAGAGCACCTGCTGCATGTAAGCGGCCATGCTCGCCTGGAGCTGCTGCCCTATCGCCACTGAGATCGAATCGATCTGCGATTGAACGGCATCGCCGAGACTCTCGGTCAACGCCGCGATCAGCCGGCTCTGCAGCTCGCTCAGGCCGGTCTCCGCCCCGCCGAAGAGCGCATCGGCCTCGGCCAGGATGGCCTGGCCGTCGGTGGACTCAAGGAAGAGCGGGAAGTTGGCCTGCGTGTCCACCGGGTCCAGACCCTCCGCGGTGCAGAACTCCAGGTAGCCCTGCACCATCCGGTTAGCCACGTCGGCGGCCTGCTCCGCGTCCACGCCGAAGTCGATGCCATCGATGAGCGCTGCGAAGTCGATTCCGGCAAGCGCTGCCTCCAGGTCGATCTCCCCCAGCCCCTCGGTCAGATCGAGTCCGGCGAGCGCATCGTCGAGGTCGAGCCCGGCAAGCAGATCCGCCGTATCCAGCGCGGGCATGGCGGACGGATCCAGGCTGAAGTCCTCCATCGAGATGTCCAGCGCAGAAGCGTCGAACGCCAGCTGCGACGCGTCGAAGCTGAACATCGAGGCCATCGCGTCCTCATCCACGGTCACCAGCGATGCCAGGTCGAACCCGTCCCTGTCCGGGTTCTCCTTCTCGTCCAGGAAGGTCCGGCCCGAGAACACGTTCGTGGTCGGCTCGTCCAATTGCATGCGCACGATCTCGGTCCCGGCCGCCTCCGACACAAGATGGGCGGTCAACGCCGAGGTGTAATAGATCCCGGGCTGCAGCGCGGTCGCGGTCGCCCCGTCCTTGGCCCGGATGACACCGACAACGCGGATGTCCTCACCGTTCTCCACCAGCTGCTTGAGGTACTCGGTGTCCGTCCGCTTATCGGTCCAGACGTCGTACTGCTCGTCGTAAGCGTAGTAGTCCGTCGCGTTCACAAGCCTGAACGAGACACCCATGAGCTGGTCGTACGTGTAGGACTTGGTGTCGCCCGGCGTGACGATCTCCTCGTCGTTGATCATCTGCTCCACCATGGCGTCCAGCTCGGCAGCATCGCGGAGCCCCATCACGTAGGCCATGAAGTCGCTGACCCCGCCGTTGGGTGTCAGTACGACCACCGTCTCGTTGTGCGCCGCCGGCCATCGTCCGGCCACCACATCGTACTGCCCCTCGATCATCGCGAGGTCATCCACCAGTTCCCCGAACACGTTGGTGCTCATACTGGAAGCCATGAGGGCGTTCGACGACGCACCGAAGCCGAGAGCGGAGAAGGTGGTGTCCGGGTTGACCTGGCGAACACCTTCCGAGGTGTCCGGGCTGAAGATCTGCGGCGTCACGTTGTACGAGTAATGGATCAGGTTGACGTAATCGTTGATGCCCCCGCCGTTCCCGTCCAGATACACCTTGAGCGCGGCCAGGTCGTTGGAGCCCACGGACTCGAACATCCGCGTCATCATCCGCAGCTCCCGCACGTCGGCGCCGCCCGCCGCGGTGTCCGTGCTGCCGCCCTCATCCATTCCCTCGGCCATCTCGCCCAATGCCGCGAACAGAGAGGTGAAGTCCATACCTTGGCTCTGGATCGTCAGCGGGTACAGGGAGAGCGCACCCTCCTCCACGCTCGCGATGTACTCGTTCACACCGTTCGCCAGCGCCAGGATGGCGGCTATGCCGATGATCCCGATGCTGCCCGCGAAGGCCGTCATCAGCGTCCGGCCCTTCTTCGTCATGAGGTTGTTGAATGAGAGCGCGATGGCGGTCAGGAACGACATCGAGGTCTTCCTGGTGCTCTTCTGGCTCAAGCGGG
>DSAI01000158.1 GCA_011372845.1 Actinomycetota bacterium | reverse complement strand
TGGTGCACTTGTTCCTGGCGCTCGCCCTGGCGTTCTTCGTTCTACGCGACCTGCCCACGCTGTCGAGGGAGCTGCTCGGCCTGGCCGGGCCGGGGAGGCGGGCCGAACTCCTCCGGCTCTTGTCGGAGGTCGTCAACGTTCTTGAGGGGTTCATCCGGGGGCAACTGATCATCGCAACGATCGTGGGGACCATCAGCGGGATCGGACTCGCCGTGCTTGGCGTGCCGTACGCGGCGGTCATCGGGTTGATCGCGGGGGTCACCAATCTCGTACCGTACGTCGGCCCGTGGGTCGGCGGCGCGATCGCTGCCATCTCGGCGGCGTTCGTGGGACCGGGACTCATCGGGTGGACGATCGCGTGGGTCTTCGTCGTGCAGCAGACCGAGTCGCTCGTGTTACAGCCACGCATAATGTCGCACCAGGTGCGGATCCATCCCGCGATCGTGATCGCCGCCCTCACTGTTGGGGCCACGTTCTTCGGCGTAGCCGGTATGCTGTTGGCTGTGCCGGTCGCTGCAGTCCTGACCGTCGTCTTCGTGCACTACTACGAACGGTCGTCCGGCAGAAGTGTACGGTCTGTCGACGGCGCGCTGTTCCCGGCGCGCGGCACAGGGACCGATGAGGATGCGTCTCAGGAAGGGTCCGGACAAGCCAAGGAGGCGTCGACGTGATGCGGATTGGGTCACACCAGGTCTCGCAACGATGGCTGCGGGTTCTCGTGGTGTCGTGGGCACTCGTTGGCGTCGCACTGCTGCTGGTGGCGTTCGGCTGGTTGCTGGGCAAGGTGGCGCCGGCCCTTGTGCCGTTCCTGCTCGCTATCGTGATCGTGTTCCTCTTCCGCGGCCCGGTCGCGGCGCTTGAGCGGCGCGGGGTCAAGCGCGGTCTGGCCGTTGGCATCTGCTACATCGTGAGCTTCGCCGTTCTGGGCGTCATGCTCGGATTCCTCATCCCGGCGCTCGTGGAGCAGGTGCGCGAGTTCGTGGAAGCATTCCCGGGGTACTACGAGCGAGCCACGACCCTCTTCCTGGACCTGCAGGACAGGTACCAGGCCCTCGTCATGCCGCCCTGGGTCGAAGACGCGTTGGCCAACCTCCAGGATACGATCACGCGACAGTCCGCCGAGTGGTCGAGCGTGCTTGCCAGGGAGATCTTCAGTGTCGGCGGGTCGGCCGTGTCGCTGCTCGTCACCACTGTCCTGTCGCTCGTTGTGGGCTTCTGGATCCTGAAGGACCTCCCTGCGATCAACCGGGAGATCATCATGCTCGCCGGTCCGAAGGGCCGTGATGAGGCAGCCGTGGTCACGCGGACCGTCTCCCGTGTACTAGGCGGCTACCTTCGCGGGATGTTCACTATCTCGGTCGTCACGGGCGTGATCGTAACGATCGGGCTGTGGCTCATCGGGGTGCCGTATTCGCTCGTCATCGGCCTGCTCGCCACGGTACTCAACTTCATACCGTGGATCGGCCCGGCGCTCACCGCGATCATCGCGGGTATCGCCGCGGCGTTCGTGAGCCCCCTGCATATAGTGGGAGCCGTGGCGATCTGTCTTGGCGCCCAGCAGGTGACCGAGTACTTCGTGCAGCCGCGCGTGATGTCCGAGCAGGTCGACCTTCACCCGCTGCTGGTGATATTCTCGCTGCTTGCGGGGGCTACCCTGTTCGGATTCGCGGGCCTGCTGCTCTCGATCCCTGTGGCCGCCATCGGCAAGGGCCTGTTCGTCTACTACTTCGAGAAGTACACTGACTCGAAGCTGACGTCGGAGGGCGGGGCGCTCTTCCGTGCGTCTCCTGAGGCGCCCGACGACGAGTGCGAGTGCGACGACACACCACCGGAGGACCAGGCCCGCCCTGCCGACCAGGGCAAGACCCACGCGGCCGGGGAGTCTGACCGTACCTGAACATGCGAGCGCATCCGAGGAGAGCATCCACGTGAAGTCAGCCGATATCCGAGAGAGCTTCCTGTCGTTCTTCGAGAGCAAGGGCGCCAAGCGGCTGCCCTCATCCTCGCTGGTGCCGGACGACCCGTCGTTGCTGCTCACATCCGCCGGCATGGTGCAGTTCAAGCCGGTCTTCCTCGGCGCGCGCGACATCGGCGTGACGCGAGCGACCACCTGTCAGAAGTGCGCGCGCACCACCGACATCGACATCATCGGCACCACAGGGCGCCACCACAGCTTCTTCGAGATGCTAGGCAACTTCAGCTTCGGCGATTACTTCAAGAGCGAGGCGTGCGCGTGGGCCTACGAGTACTCCACCGACGTCCTCGGGATGGATCCGGACCGGCTGTGGTTCTCGATCTACGAAGACGACGACGAGGCCGAGGCCGTCTGGCGCGACGAGGTGGGTGTGCCGCAGGAGCGGATCGTACGCATGGGCGCCAAGGACAACTTCTGGTCGGCCGGACCCACCGGCCCGTGCGGACCGTGTTCGGAACTCTACTACGACCAGGGTCCCGAGGTGGGATGCGGGCTGGACACCTGTGCGCCCGGTTGCGACTGCGACCGCTTCGTGGAGTACTGGAACCTCGTGTTCATGCAGTACGACCGCCAGGACGACGGCACGCTCGAACCGCTTCCCAAGAAGAACATCGACACGGGCATGGGCCTTGAGCGCGTCGCTGCCATCATGCAGGGAGTCCACACCAACTTCGAGACCGACGATCTCCGCGTGCTGGTGGCCGTAGGCGAGGGGCTCTCCGGGGTCACGCTCGGGGCGGCCGAGAAGACCGACGTGTCGCTCCGCATCCTTGCGGACCATGCACGCGCCGTGGCGTTCCTCATCGCCGATGGCGTGCTGCCGTCCAACGAGGGGCGGGGATACGTGCTCAGGCGTCTCCTCCGGCGGGCGATCAGGCACGGTCGCTTGCTCGGGGTGGACGACGCGTTCATGGTGCAGCTTATCGACACGGTCATCGAGCGGTGGGGCGCCCCTTATCCCGAGCTCGTGGACAACGCCGAACTCATCAGGGGCATCGTCGCCTCTGAGGAGGAGCGGTTCAGCGCGACACTGCGCCAGGGACTCGCGTTCCTGACCGAGGCCATGGAGCGGGCGCGGGCGGGGGGCGAGACCGTGCTCGACGGCACCGAGGCGTTCACGCTGCACGACACGTACGGTTTCCCATATGAACTGACCTCGGAGATCGTCGCGGAGTCGGGCCTCGAGGTAGACCATGAGGCGTTCGAGGCCGCCATGGAGGCCCAGCGCGAACGCGGGCGCGCCGCGGTGAAGGACGAGTCGTGGTCTTTCGGGAGCGCGTTCGATGATATGGCCCGGACGGCCGGAGCCACCGAGTTCCTCGGCTACAGCGCAGACGAAGCGGAGAGCACGGTCGTAGGAATCGTGGTGGACGGCGCCTCCGTGGAGCGGATGGAGGCGGGGCAGGAGGGCGAGGTCGTGCTTGCGGCGACGCCCTTCTACGCCGAGCAGGGTGGCCAGGTAGGCGACACCGGAGTGCTGTCAGCGGATGACGCGCGTTTCGCGGTGTCCGACACCCGATTCGCGGTACCGGGACTCGTCGCGCATGTGGGTATGTTGGAGGCGGGCGGCATCTCGGTCGGCGACACGGTGCATGCCTCCATCGACGTGATGCGCCGCGAGCGCATCCGCCGCAACCATACGGCAACACACATCCTGCACTGGGCGCTGCGGCGCATCCTGGGCGACCACGTCCGGCAGTCGGGCTCGCTCGTGGCGCCCGAACGGTTGCGTTTCGACTTCACGCACTTCGAGGCGGTCTCGGCGGAACAGTTGCGCCGCATCGAGGAGATGGCGAACCACAAGATCATGGAGAACCACCAGGTCCTCAACTACGAGACCTCGCTCGCCACCGCGCGTGAGATGGGTGTGACGGCGCTCTTCGGTGAGAAGTACGGCGAGATCGTCCGCGTGCTCGAGGTCGGCAACTTCAGCAAGGAGCTCTGCGGCGGCACGCATGTGGCC
>DSAI01000224.1 GCA_011372845.1 Actinomycetota bacterium | reverse complement strand
TCGCCGTAGCCCGGCGGCGACCTACCGTGCTGCACCCAGCGACGCACCGTACAGGTCGAGCGCCTTGAGGCGCGCGGGCACATGATACGTCACCAGTCGCCGCACGAGAGCGAACGCCTCCATGAGCACCGGCTGCGGGACGTCGAGCACAACGACCTCGGCCATCCTCGCACCCAGCAGTCCCGCCAGGAGCGCCTGCGCGTCCGCCGACACCAGCACCGTGTCCGGGGCATGCGCGCGGCATGGCTGACAGACCGGACCCGCGCTCTCAAGCGAGAAGGCCGCGGCGCCCTCGGCCACACCGCCGCAGATCACGCACGCCGAGAACTGCGGACGGTAGCCGTGCATCGCGATGCCCTTCACAAGGAACGCCACCACGAGCGGCAGCAAGGCATCGGGCTCCGCGCCCTCGATGGCGTCGACGGTGGCCACCGCAAGCCCGAAGAGGCGGTCCTCCGTCTGACACTCCACCGAGACCTTGTCCAGGAAGTCGGCCACCACCGAAGCGGCCGAGGAACGGTCGTAATCGGTCCGCACGCCGGCGTGCGACGCCACCATCTCGGCATCGGTGACGATATCGAGCGTGCGCCCCTCGTGCAGGAGGAGGTCCACCACCACGAACGGCTCCACGCGTCCGCCGAACCGCGAACCGGGCTTGCGCGCGCCCTTGGCCACCGCGCGCACCTGACAGCCGTCCTCGGCGAGGAACGTGACGATCAGGTCGGTCTCGCCGAGCTTGGTCTTCTTGAGGGAGAGCGCGCGGACGCGGCGTGAAGCCATCGGCTCAGCCGCGCGCCTCGAGCGCGTCGAGGATCTCGAGTCCTGAGGACGTGCCGAGCCGCGACGCGCCCGCCTCGAGCATCTCGAGCGCGGTCTCAAGGTCACGGATGCCGCCTGCGGCCTTCACGCCCACATCCGGCCCCACGGCGGCGCGCATGATGCGCACGTCGTCAAGCGACGCGCCCCTCGGACCGAATCCCGTAGAGGTCTTCACGAAGTGCGCGCCCGCATCCACAGCGAGCGCGCACGCGCGCTCGATGGCCTCCGCCTCGAGATAGCCGGTCTCCAGGATGACCTTCACGATGGCCTCGTCCGACGCCTGCGCCACAGTGCGCACCACGGCGGCGATGTCATCGCGCACGAAGCGGTCGTCGCCTTCGAGCAGCGCGGCGATGTTGAGCACCATGTCCACCTCGTCGCACCCCAGCGCAACGAGATGCGCGGCCTCCTCGGCCTTGGATTCGGTGTTGGCGTAGCCGAGCGGGAATCCCACCACTGAGCAGACCGCTGTTGCGGTGCCTGCCAGCCGCTGGCTGGCGAGCGCCACAAGGAACGGCGACATGCACAGCGCGGCGAATCCCGCGCCCGCCGACGCGTCGATCCACGCCGAACCGCCCTGGTACCCCACGGTGGGCTTGAGGAGCGTCTGGTCTATCGCCGCCGCCAGCGTTGCGCGATCCATCTCGTCACAGCCCCTCTCCATAACCGAAGCGCTTGATCTGCGCTCCGTCCCGGCGCCAGTCTTTCCGGACCTTCACCCTGAGATCGAGGTGCACGCGCGTTCCGAGCAGCCGTTCCATGTCGCCGCGCGCCTCGGTCCCTATCGAGCGGATCATCTCGCCGCCCTTACCGATGATGATGCCCTTCTGCGACTCCCGCTCCACGTAGATCGTGGCGGAGATGCGATGCAGATCGCGCATCTTGTCGTACTCGAGGTCGTCGAGCAGCACCCCCACCGCGTGCGGTACTTCATCGCGGGTCTTCCGCAGCACCTTCTCGCGCACCAGCTCGGCCAGCATGACTTCCAGCGGCTGGTCGGTGGTCATGTCGCGCGGGAAGAACCGCGGTCCCTGCGGCAGCAGCGGGACCACCGCCTCCAGGAACCCATCGAGATTGAAGCCGGTCTTCGCCGAGAGGACCACCTCGGCCACCGGGGTCACGAGTGCGCAGGCGGCCTCTGACTGCCGCTCGATCGCGGCCTCGTCCGCGGCGTCGGCCTTGGTGAGCACCAGGATCACCGGCCGCCTGCCGCCGGCAACCCGCTCGGCCACCCACCGGTCTCCAGAGCCCACCGGCGCGGTGACGTCGATGCACAGCGCGATCACGTCCACGTCTGCGGCGGCCAGGATGCTCGACCGGTTGACCTCCTCGCCCAGCGCGTCGTGCGGCTTGTGCAGCCCCGGCGTGTCCACCAGCACGATCTGCGCGTCGTCGCGGTCGATTACCGCGCGAAGCCGGTGGCGCGTGGTCTGGGGGGTGTCCGAGGTGATGGCCACCTTGGTGCCCACGAGAGCGTTGACGAGCGTGCTCTTGCCCGCGTTGGGCCGCCCCACCAGCGCGACGAACCCGCTCGAGACGAGCTCGTATCCGGGATCCGTCACTCTTCGTTTTCTCCCGTGTCCTCGTCGAGATAGCCTCGCACGAACGCCTCCGGCAGCAGCTCGTCCAGTCGCATCACGTCCACCGCGTCGGTCTTCCCGCCCATGATCACACGCATGGTGGGATCGAACTCGGCGAGGAACTGACGGCATGCGCCGCAGGGGACGCACGGCGACTCGGAGTCGCCGCACACGGCGATCGCCTCGATGTCGGTGTACCCGGCGGTGATCGCCGCCATCACGGCGGCGCGCTCGGCGCAGATCGTGGAGCCGTAGGCAGCGTTCTCCACGTTCACTCCCTGGAAGATCTCGCCGCCGGCGTAGGCAGCTGCGCCCACCCGGAAGTTCGAGTACGGCACGTACGCGCGTCCCTGCACCTCGCGCGCGAACGCCAGCAACGCCAGGTCACCCTCGGTTATGCGCTTCGGCATCCTCGGCCTCCCCTTCGTGTTCGGAGCGCGGCCCCACCAACAGCCGTCGCACGCGGTTGTTCTCCACGTCCCGCACGGTCATGCGGACGCCTTCCACCTCGATCGACTCCCCTACCTCGGGGATGTGACCCGCGGTCTCCACGAACAGCCCGCCGATGGAGTCGGCCTCCATCTCGATCGCGGTGCCCATCAGGTCGTTGAAATCGCTCACCGGCACGCGGCCGTCCAGCAGCAAGGTGCCGTCGCCGGTCTTAACGACCCACTCCTCGGCGCGATCGTACTCGTCGAAGATCTCGCCCACGATCTCCTCGAGCAGGTCCTCGATCGTGACGAGCCCGGCGGTGCCGCCGTACTCGTCGGCCACGAGCGCCATATGCGTCTTGCGTTGGCGCATCTCCACCAGGAGCTCATCCACCGGCTTGGTCTCCGGCACGAAGAACGCCTCGCGCGCAAGCGGTGTGATCGTGTCGGGGCACGTGTCTCCGTTGGTGCAGACGAGCAGGTCCTTGGCGTACAACACGCCGAGGATGTCGTCGAGCGTGTCATGGTAGACGGGCACGCGCGAGAGACCCGTCTGCCTGATCAGCGCGATCGCCTCTTCAATGGTGGCCGTGTCTTCCAGGCACTCCATATCGGTTCTCGGCACCATCACCTCACGGACGATGGTGCTCGCGAAGTCCACGACCGCCTCGAAGAACGCCTCCTCGGCATCCTCACGCTTGGCCACCTCGTCGTCCGAGCCATCCGGCACGTACTCATCGCCTGTGAGCCACGCGTCGCGCACCGGGTCCTCGGCGATGAGACCAGCGGCGGTCACCCATCCCGCAGCGAACACCCGCGCCACAGGCGCGAACACGGCGGTGAGGCGCGACGCCCAGACCGCCGTCGCCAGCCCCACACGCTCCGGGCTCTGCACCGCGAACGCCCTCGGGAGCGCCTCGCCCACCGAGAACACCGCCACCATGCCGATGGCGGCCACAGCCAGGGTCACGGGCAGCGTGAGGTCATCCAGCATCACGAACGCAGCGTAGGCCACCGCCCCGGTGCCGAGCGCGAAACCCAGGGCGCGCCAGAGCGCGAGCGCGGCCGCCAGGCGGCTCGGGCGCTCGGACAGACGGTCGAGCGCCGCGGC
>DSAI01000061.1 GCA_011372845.1 Actinomycetota bacterium | reverse complement strand
GCCACCGCAAGGACACGGTCGGCCAGAGGCGTTTGGTCATCGAGGCCACGGGCCACCTCCGGCACGATCAGCGCGAGCTCCTCACCACCCACGCGGCAGGCCGTGTTGACCTCCCAGCCCCCGCCGCCGGTATCCGCGCTGGCAACGTCTTTCAGTCTGCGCGCCACCGTAGCTAGGATCTCGTCACCGATATCGATGCCGAAGGTCCGGTTCACGTCACCCAACCTGTCAACGTCAGCGACGATCAGTCCGAGTTGGCGATTGTTCCGTCGCGCCCTCTCGCACTCCGTGGCAAGTACCCGCTGGAAGTAGTGGCGATTGTGAAGCCCTGTGAAATCGTCGATGAACGAGCTCTCGCGGAGCTCCGCCTCACGCAACCTGATCGACTTCATCATCAACATGCCCACCAGCGCCGCGCCGGAGAAGAGCGTGATCTGCCACAGATAGCGCACCACGACGTAGGTGGCGTTGGCCTCGAGTCCGGAGGCGATGAAGGGTAGCTCCACGTGGGGCAGCCAGCCGAAGTACTCACCGATGAGCACTGAACCGTACATCAGCGCTGCGCTCGCCACGAGCATCCACACGTGGGAGCGCCTGGGCAGGATGAACGCGCCCTCGAGGATGAACACCAGGTACATGGCGGAGAACCACGAGTACACACCGCCGCTGTAGTGGATGAGCACGGTGGCTACGAGCATATCGAACAGCAACTGCGCCTGGTTCAGGAAGGCGACGTTGGCGACTTTGCGCACCGTGGCCTGATAGAAGCCGTTGTACATGAGGACGAAAATCAGCCCGATCGCCGGTATCGTCATGTTGGCGATCAGCACTTCGAGATCGGTGGAGGTGGCGTACACGCTCGCACCGACCACCGAGAAGCCCGCAAGCACCGCGACGATGGCCCAGCGCACCCGGATGACCAGCTGTACGCGCTCCATGTTGGCGCGGAGCGCCTCGATATCGTATTGCGTAGGCTGCTCTCGCCACGACACGACCGCACTGCGCGCCAGCATCCTGGCGAACCTGCTCTGCTTCACGTCCGTCCTCCGTGAGAGGGGAGAACCGCCTGACAGGTGCCGAGTGTAGCACGCACCAGGTCGCGCTCCGCACGCCTGCCGATATACTGTGGCGGTCACCGTTACCCGCTCCCGGGAGCCGCCGTGGTCGCACCGCACACGATACTCGACGCGCTCGACGCCTCGACACGCACCCTCGCCTCGCTCGGGTCCGTCATCGCCGCAGCGATCGCCGTCGCCGCGATCGCCGTGGTCGTGACGGCTCTCGGCGTCCGGCGCCCGCGTCCGCTCAAGATGGCGATCGGGGCGCTGGTAGTGTCCCTTGCCCTCGGCGAGGTCCTGCTTGTCTGGTTCCACCTGCGTCTGTGGCAGCTGGCCGAGGTGATCGACCCGCTGACCGGAGCATCGGCCGGGACCTTCGCCGTACCGTTGTGGATCGAGTCGGAGAAGTTGTACGTGTGGGCCCTCATACTGGCGGTGATCGCGCTCGTCGCCCGGCGAAAGGGCGATGAACTGCGCCCGTTGCTCGGTACGGCGGCCGCCGCGCTGGCTATAGGCGCGCTCGTTTGGGGCCGACCTTTCGCTGACCCCCTTCCCGACTTCCTCGGCGGCTATCGCGCGTACCTTGCCGCGTGGACGTCCGGTGACACGGGGATGGCGATGGGGCTCGCGCAGGGATTGGCGGCATCGCGTCAGTACTACTACAACACGTGGTACATGTGGGCGCACCCGCCACTGCTCTTCCTGAGCTACGGTGCGTTCGTCGCGTCCTTCTTCGGCAGCATCCTGATGCTCTTCCACAGGCGCTCGTCGTACGAGCAGGTCGCGTATCGGTGGGCCCGGCTCGGCTACCTCCCGCTGACGCTCGGCATGGTGGTGGGGATCCCATGGGCGATCATCGCGTGGCAGGGTGAGTCGTGGTGGTGGTCGGGCAAGGTGAACATGTCGATCATGATGTGGCTGCTGTATACCGCGTACCTCCACGCCCGGCTGTACCTGCGCCGTCCGGGGATGTGGCGCGTGGTGGCCGCTCTCGCGGTGCTCTCGTTCGTTGCGCTCGTGCTCACGTATGTGACCACGTACGTGATCCCCGGCGCGCATTCGGTGGTGTGAGGAGATGTCTGTGGAGCGGAGCGCGCAGTCGAACGGGGCCAGGACATCGTGGGACTTCGCCCTGATCGCCATCACGGTGGCCCTGATGGGGGCGCTGGGCGTCCAGTCGCTCGTGGGGACGCTGTACACGTGGTGGGCGTACGCCAATGTGACCGGATGGGAGCGGAGCGGACAGCCGCAGTTCATCGCCACGATGAACGCGGTCGCCGCGCCGCTCGTAGTGGCGCTCGTGGTGGTCATGGGACTATGCGTGCCGAAACGGCTGCTTTCGCGGCGGACCCTGGTGGTCGTCTCAGCCGGGATGGTCGCCGCGGGTGGACTCGCCGCGCTCATCGCACGATCCGTCACGGCCGGACTCACGGTCTACCTGTGCGCAGCGGCGGCCATCCAGGTGGTCGTGGTGGCCCTCACCCTCGCGGGGACGGCTGGGCTGCGCTACCTCTCGGAGAACCGGATCGCCAAGGCAGGCTCGGGACTGCTGCACCTCGGGTTCATCGTGGCGGCGCTCGTGATCGTTGCGCTGCAGCGCTCGGCGGCGATGCTTCCCGTGTCGCTCCTGGCCGCCGCGCTCCTCACCATCGGCTCAGGGCTGGCGTTCTACGCGCGATCGTCATCGCGGGCGGCGATCGATGAGGAGACCGCGAGCTAGAGGTCGCGCACGAGGGCGGTCACGAACCGCACAGCCTGCTCGACCGTGGACTCGGAGACCGCGTCGACCGTGTCGGTGTGCCAGTGCCAGTTGGGGAGCCGTCCGTTGATGTCGAACGCCATCACGCTCATGGCGCGGTACCCGCGCGACAAGGCGACCGACGCGTCGCTCACCGCACCGGTGCGCTCACGGCCCTTCACGAGCATGTCGTTCTCACGCGCAGTCCGCTTGGCCTGGGTCACGAGGCGCCGGTCGGCTCGGTGCGTCGTTGCGCCGCCCTCTCGCGAGACGAACGAGAGCCCGCCCGCACCCACCGTGTCGATGTTGATGAACATCGCGTCACGCAGCTCGTCCCCGTACGCGTCGAGCAGCGTCCGCATCCCCCAACCGCCAGCCTCCTTGGCCCCGGTGGCGACGAACCATATCTCCTTCTCGGCAAGTGCGCGATCGACACCGTCGGTCACCCGGCGGCGGATACGCGCCGCGATGGCCGAGGGGTCCGCATAGTCATCGGCATCGGTCTCACCGGCGGCTCCCGCCTTGAAGCCGAACTCGTCATCGTCGTCGAGGTGATCCCAGGAGCCGATCTCCTTGCCCGCACGACGGACATCGAACCCTCGCCCGATGCCCAGCCAGTCGCGAAGGCCCCTGCCCTCCTCCTCGTCGTCGTCATCGCGCTCACGACGTGACCGCGAACGTCCGCGTCGGCCGGATGGCTCCGCCTCGTACTCGTCCGGCTCCGGGACCTCGGCCACGGGCTCGGGCATCGGCTCATCCTCGAATCCCATGTCCATGCTCACCTGGCCCGGCACGGCCTCCTCAAGGTCCCACCCGGCTTCGGCGTCATCCAGGCCCAGACCCTCGTCCTCACGGTAGACGGATGTCTCGCCGCGGGGCTGCACTGATGTCGCGATACCGATCGGCTCATCCTGCGCAGGGATGCCGATGTCGGCCGTCCGGAGGTCCTCCATGCCGAGGTCGTCGATCTCGATCGGCAGCTGTTCATCGCGAGTGGCCGGAGCGACCGGGCGGTACTCGAGGACGACGTCCTCGTCGAGCTCACCGGCCTCCTCGACGGCTTCCTGTCCGCGACGCACCGGGGCGCGCCGTTGCGACTCGTCCGACTCGGGAACCGTGGCGGTCATGACCGCCAACATCGCAGCCACGCCGGAGGCGTTGTCGTTGGC
>DSAI01000193.1 GCA_011372845.1 Actinomycetota bacterium | reverse complement strand
GGCCCTTGTCCGCCTGGGTCTTCGTGATCGCAGCCGTGAGCGTGGTCTTGCCGTGGTCGACGTGACCGATGGTGCCGATGTTCATGTGCGGCTTGGTGCGCTCGAACTTCTTCTTGGCCATGACCGTCTCCCTAACCCTGCTCGCCGCCGCCGGCTTTGGCGACGATCTCTTCGGCGATGGACTTGGGAACAGGTTCATATGCCTTGAACTGCATCGTGTACGCGGCACGACCCTGGGTGCGCGAACGCAGGTCTGTGGCGTAGCCGAACATGTTGGCCAGCGGCACCTTGCCGTGCACGATCTGCGAGTTGCCGCGAGGCTCCATGCCCTCGATGTGGCCGCGGCGGCTCGAGAGGTCTCCCATGACGTCGCCCATGAACTCCTCGGGCGTGTCTACCTCGACCGACATCACAGGCTCGAGGATGACCGGGGCCGATTTCCGGAGCGCCTCCTTGATCCCCATCGAGCCGGCGATCTTGAACGCCATCTCGGAAGAGTCGACCTCGTGGTACGAGCCGTCGACCAGCTGGACTTTGATGTCGACGACCGGGTACCCGGCGAGCACGCCTGTGGTGATCGCCTCCTGGATGCCCTTGTCCACCGACGGGATGTACTCCTTGGGGATCGAGCCACCCACGATCTTGTTCTCGAACGCATACCCGTCGCCGGGCTGCTGCGGCGTGACATTCAGGATCACGTGACCGTACTGGCCGCGGCCGCCGGTCTGGCGGACGAACTTGCCGTGGACGTCCGTGACCGCCTTGCCGGCCGTCTCGCGGTATGCGACCTGCGGCTTGCCGACGTTCGCCTCGACCTTGAACTCGCGCAGCAGCCGGTCGACGATGATCTCGAGGTGCAACTCGCCCATACCCGCGATGATCGTCTGCCCGGTCTCCTCATCGGTGCGCACACGGAAGGTCGGGTCTTCTTCGGCGAGCTTGGCGAGCGCGGCTCCGAGCTTGTCCTGCTCGGCCTTGGTCTTGGGCTCGATGGCGATATCGATGACCGGGTCGGGGAACTCCATCGACTCGAGGAGGACCGGCGCATCCTCGCCGCACAGCGTGTCTCCTGTGGTGGTGTTCTTCAGCCCGACGGCCGCGACGATGTCGCCCGCATACACGGCGTCGACATCCTCACGATGGTTGGCGTGCATCTGGAGAAGGCGCCCGAAACGCTCCTTGTGACCCTTGGTCGCGTTGAGGACGTGCGAGCCTGCGGGCATGGTCCCGGAGTACACGCGGAAGAAGGTCAGCTTCCCGACGAAGGGATCGGTCATGACCTTGAACGCCAGAGCGGCGAACGGCTCGTTGTCGTCGGCCTTGCGAACGACTTCCGAGTCGTCGCGGGTCGAGGTGCCCTTGACCGGGGGGATGTCGAGCGGACTCGGCAGGTAGTCGATGATGGCGTCGAGCAGCGCCTGCACGCCCTTGTTCTTGAACGATGCGCCGCACACGACGGGAGTGATGGCGCAGTCGATGGTCGCCGTGCGGATCGCGGCCTTCAGCTCGTCCTTGCTGATCTCCTCGTCGCCGAGGAACTTCTCAAGCAGCGCGTCGTCATACTCCGCTGCCGCCTCCACCAGGTCGTGGCGGCGTAGTTCCGCCTCATCGCGTAACTCGGCGGGGATGTCCTCGATCGTCGGGTTGATACCCTTGTCATCCTCGTTGAAGTGGATCGCATGCATCTCGATGAGGTCGATGATGCCCACGAACTCGTCCTCGGCCCCGATCGGCATCTGGAGCAATACCGGCCTCGTGTCCAGGCGATCCTTCATCATCTTGATCACGTTGAAGAAGTCGGCCCCCGTGCGGTCCATCTTGTTGATGTACGCCATACGCGGTACTCCGTAACGGTCGGCCTGCCGCCACACGGTCTCAGACTGAGGCTGGACGCCGCCGACAGCGCAGAACACCGCGACAGTGCCGTCGAGCACGCGGAGCGAGCGCTCCACCTCGACCGTGAAGTCCACGTGGCCGGGCGTATCTATAATCTGGATCCGGTGGTCCTTCCAGAAGCATGTGGTCGCAGCCGACGTGATGGTGATGCCGCGCTCCTGCTCCTGCGCCATCCAGTCCATCGTGGCCGCGCCGTCGTGTACCTCGCCGAGCTTGTGTGTCCTGCCGGTGTAGAACAAGATGCGCTCGGTCGTCGTGGTCTTACCGGCGTCGATGTGAGCCATGATCCCGATGTTGCGGGTCAGGGCCAGCGGTGTCCTCTTCGGTGCCATGTAGTCTACTCGTCCTCTTCCTCTGTCCGTCAGGCTACCAGCGGTAGTGGCTGAACGCGCGGTTCGACTCCGCCATCTTGTACAGGTCCTCGCGCCTCTTCACCGAGGCTCCCAGGCCGTTCGCGGCGTCCATGATCTCGCCGGCAAGACGCTCGGCCATGGTCTTCTCGCGACGCTTGCGCGCGAAACCGACGATCCAGCGGATGGCCAGCGTCGTCGAACGACGCGAATTGACCTCGATCGGCACCTGATAGGTGGCGCCACCCACACGCTTGGGCTTCACTTCGAGGGTCGGGCGGACGTTGTCCATCGCCTTCTTGAACACGGAGAGCGGGTCCTGGCCCATCTTCTGCTCGATGATGTCGAACGCGCCGTAGACGATGCGCTCGGCAAGCGACTTCTTGCCGTCGAGCAGCACCTTGTTGATGAGTTGGGTGACCAACCGGTTGTTGTAGACCGGATCGGCTACCACCTCACGACGCTGTGCGGATGCACGCCTTGGCATTCTTCACTCCTCTGCTCACACGAAGAGTCCGCCCGCAGTGGCAGGCGGACCGACGTAGATACGGTCTTACTTGGGCTTCTTGACCCCGTAACGCGAACGGGCCTGCTCACGCTTGCTGACGCCGGCCGCGTCGAGGGCGCCCCGGATGATCTTGTAGCGGACACCCGGGAGGTCCTTCACTCGACCACCACGCACGAGCACGATCGAATGCTCCTGGAGGTTGTGGCCGATTCCAGGGATGTACGCCGTGACCTCCATCTGGTTGGTCAGACGGACACGGGCGACCTTGCGAAGCGCTGAGTTCGGCTTCTTGGGCGTGGTGGTGTACACGCGCGTGCACACGCCGCGCTTCTGGGGGTTCCCCTTCAGCGCCGGCGTCTTGCTCTTGTCAACGGCCTGGGAACGGCCCTTGCGCACCAGCTGATTGATGGTGGGCACTACTCATCTCCTTCGTCCGAACGTGTCGCGCTGTATCTCACGGCGCCCGTTCCTTGGCGCCGAGCGTAGTCGCAACGCGCAACTCTAACAAAGCACCAGGAGCATGTCAAACCACGCGCCCGGGCGTATCCCATACTCCACCGCCACTTCGGGCGGACACACGCCGGCCCCGGGGTACCTCTCGGCTCCCGGGACCGGCGAACGGTATCGCTACTGGTCGTTCCCCTGCGACTCCAGTTTGGCGTGGACGCCGCAGTAGTGGCCTTCCTTCGCCTTGTTGGGACAAGGCGTGCCGTCCACCCTGAAGGCCCGGCACAGGCCGTCGGAGTCGGCGAGCTTCGCGTGGATCCCACAGTACCGCGACCCCTCCTTGGCGGGATGTGTGCACGGGGTTCCATCACCGAACGTCGCCTCGCACAGCCGCTGATGTGGCTCGTCAGCTGCCGGAGCCGCCTCATCGGGGTCGAACACGACGCCCTCGAATCCGCTCACGTCGATGGTCTCCTCAGAGGTGTCGAGATCGAAGTCGGCGAAGAGCGCCTCCGTCTCCTCCTCCGTCAGGCCACCTTCATCTATGGCGGGCCCGGGCAGCATGGCTTCCAGCTCGAGCAGCTCATCGGGTGCGAACTTCGGTAGTGGGCCGCCACCCTCCTCGGCGTTCCACTCAGCGGTCTGGCCACGGTATGTGAGCTTCACCGACCGGTAGCGCTTCATGCCCGTGGCGGCCGGGATCAGCTTGCCGATGATGACGTTCTCCTTAAGGCCGAGCAGCTCGTCCGACTTGCCCGCGATCGCGGCGTC
>DSAI01000075.1 GCA_011372845.1 Actinomycetota bacterium | reverse complement strand
TCCCGCCGATGAACGTCGCGTGCTCCGGTGTGCCTGCCAGGGGCACGGCCAAGGAGTGGCGCGCGCTCGCGCAGGGAGACGCTCGCCTCGCCGACGCCCTCGAGCGTCTGTACTACCTGTTCAGAGACGCCGACACACTCGGTTCGCTGATTGATCCGCGCCGTGCTGCCGAGGCCGACACGCTCCTCGGTGTCGACTACGAGGAGGTCGCGCCGCTGCTCCACGAGGCGCTCTCCCGCTACGGCGGAGACGACCCTGCGCAACAGGTGTTCGCTCAGGCTGCCGAGGACGTGGCAACTGCCGCGAGGCTACTCGCCGGCAGCTACACGCTCGTGGCGACGAACCCACCATACAAGCACAGGGGAGGGTTCTGTGCGCGCCTGCAGGAATACGGAGACGCATTCCTCAAGCAGGGCAGGGCGGACATTGCCACCATGTTCCTTGAACGCTCGCTCGAGTTGCTCCAACAAGGTGGAAGTGCCTTCGAGGTTCTTCCGCAGAACTGGCTTGTCCTTCCTGGCTATCAAGCTCTCAGGACGTGCACGCTTGCTCGCCACGCCCTGCGTCTAGTCGCCGTTCTCGGAGAAAGGGCTTTCGGCAGTCCGGCGGCGGCGGGCGCGTTTGTCTGCCTCGTCGGAGTTGATGCGGGTTCACGGAGTGCGGATGTGAATGTGCCCGTACTGGACGTGGCCGACTGTGCGATGCCGACCCAGAAGGCACAGGGTTTGATGAAGCGTGATCTGACGTTCAGCCAGCACTCATCGTGGGTCCACGCACCTGGACAGCGAATCGTCACGCAAGACGCCGGGGGGCGAGTCTGCTATCTCTGCATGCCCATTATTACCAGGGTATCAAGACTGGCGACAACGACCAGTTCATCCGAGGCTTCTGGGAGACCCCAGCTGGCAACATCGAGTGGTCCTACTTCCAGGGATCGCCTGACTCAACTGGGCACTATCGCGGACGAAGCATGGTCGTTCGGTGGTCCAACGGTAATGGGGCGATGGCGCGCAGTGCTAGTGCACGAATCGTGGGACGTGCAGCGTGGGGACGTCACGGCGTACTGGTATCCCAAATGCGGCAGATGCCTGCTACTCTTTTCACGGGCGAGCTATTCGACACGAATGCAAGTCCGATTGTCCCAGTGAATGGGATTGAACTGCCGGCACTCTGGGCGTTCGTATCGAGCGGGGATTACACGGCAGCAGTTCGAAGGATTGACCACTCACTGAAGGTGTCAAACGGTGCGATGACCCAGGTCCCCTTCGACTTTGAGGACTGGACCAAGGTCGCGGCTGAGAAGACCGCGGAGGCGGTGGCAGACGACCCGTTCTCGTTCCTGCCGCTCGTTGCCGCCGGAGCGGTCGCTGGCACGTCGATTCTCGGCGCGGTGATCTTCTGGCGGCGCAGGCGTCGCCGCAAGAGTGGTGACGAGGCCGAGACCGCGCCCAACGACCTTGAAACGGAGGCCGACGATGCGTAAGCACCCGGTACTGCTGATCTCTCTTCTTCTCACCGCGGCTGTCTGCTCTGCCGCCGCCGCAGGCGCTGCCTTGACCGCTCCCGGCGCCGTGCCGCCCCCGCCTTCGGCCGGCGGGTCGGCCGAGACCACCGGCGCGTGGAGTCCCACGATCTACTGGGACGAGTGGCCGGACAGCGTGACGGCCGCACCTGCCCTCGCCACGGAGCCGACCGAGACCGTCGTGGCGGTCGCTGAGGCGGTCGCCCCTGAGCAGGGGAGTGCGCCGGCGGGAAGCGCGACGAGCTCACCGGCCACGGGCAAGACCACCACGCCTCCGGCGAGCAGCCCTGCTCCCGCACCAGCGCCGGCCCCTGCACCTACCCCGCCGCCTCCTCCGCCCGCTCCGGCGGCACCTGAGGTGATCGGCGGCTACGGCAGCTCGATCGCGAGCTACATCAACCCTGCCGCGACCTATGACAGCACGCTCCAGAGCCAGTGCATCGCCCAGGCGAAGCGCATGGCGCTCGCCGGTGCGCTCTCGCATTCGAGCTATGCGCCTGAGAGCTGCGCTCGGTACGGTGACGGGATGGTCGCGCTCGGCGGCGGGGGCGGCGGCGTTGCGGGGGACCTGTACGGTCACTGTCCGCAGCTGGGTTCGTGTTCGCGTCTCGGTGTTGGGCTCGTGCTCTACAACGGCGTGCTCTACGCCGTGGCGCAGGGGGGGGACTAACCGTGACGACGCACACGACCTTCACTTTCTGCGCCGTGCGCGCGCTACTCGCACTGGCGGTCCTCGGTGGTTCGCTCGTCTTCTCTCCCGGTGCGGCCTCGGCTGCGACCGTTTCTACGGGCGGGGCCGGCACGTCGTACTACGACGCCTACTATTCAGGCTCGTGGCACGATCTTCAGACGCTGCCGCACACGGTCGACGGGCAGATCGCCTACTGTCTCGAGCAGGCGAAGGACTTCCCCCTCAACAACTCGACGTACGGCCAGTTCGACCCAGCCGCGCTCTACAACTTCAACACGTACGTTGGCCTGCAATCCATTCTCCACTGGGGGTACCCTTACGTGACCCCAGCCGGTCTTACTGCGACCCAGGCGCGCTACGCTACTGCGAACGCCATCCGCGCATGGATGCGCGAGGCGGCTGGCGTCGGGTACGTGTTCATGGACATGAGCACGTACACACAGAGCGCTGCAACGTGGTCGCGGTTGCGGCCGCCTTCGGGCCTCGCGGGATCTGAGCAAATGTTTCGCTGGACGATCGACCTCGTGACCGGCGCGCGCAACCGCGTGCTCCCGGCCCGGAGCGTGAGCGCTGTGGCCGTCACACTCCGGCCAAATGCAGACTATACGCGGCTTGTCGGGCAGACGACCGTTTCATTTAACGACCTCAACGGTTATTACACGGTCGCCGCGCCTACCGGCGTCAGCGTCACCGGCTACACCAGCCATGCCGGAGACGTGCTCACGGTATCCGTGCCCTGTACGGCAGCCTGGATCGGCCGCTCGGTCTCGCTCACGCTCTACGCCTACGATAGTCGCGTCCCAGCAAACATCTTCTACTACGCCCCGGGTGATACGTCGTACCAGCGGGTCGTGTCTGCCCAGGCGTCGAGTTTTCAGGTCTCCGCTTCGGCCGCAGTCCCCGTTGGGTCGGGCTCAGGCGCTTTGCGGATCACGAAGACCGATGTGGCCGATGGAGCGCCGCTGGGCGGCGCCGTCTTCGAGCTCCTTTGGAACAGCACGGTCGTCGCCTCGGGCACGACGGATGCCGCGGGAGATCTCACATTCACCGGACTCGCACCTGGCACCTGGACGGTCA
Source organism: Actinomycetota bacterium (assembly GCA_011372845.1). Classification (GTDB taxonomy): domain Bacteria; phylum Actinomycetota; class Coriobacteriia; order Anaerosomatales; family Anaerosomataceae; genus Anaerosoma. The sequence continues at coordinate 691 of DSAI01000075.1, read as the reverse complement.
GGGAGCGGACCGCTCCGCAAGGCTACCTGCTCGACGTGACACCCCATTCAGTCACCGTGCCCAATGGCGGCACCGCCGCGCTTGGGCTCACGAACGAACGTGCCTTGCGACCCGTGCGCGTCACCAAGACCGACGAACTCACGGCCGTGGAGCTCGAGGGAGCCGTCTTCGAGATCCGCCAGGGCACCACCGTCGTGGAAACGCTTACCACGGGCGCTGACGGCACGGCTTCATCTGCGCCCCTTCCCTTCGGCGACTACGAACTCGTGGAAGTGACAGCGCCGACGAACCACATGCTGGACGCCACACCGTACGCGTTCACGATCGACGCGAGCTCACCTGCGGCGATACAGATAGCGCGGACCGACCAGCCCTACCGCCCGGTCACGCTCATCAAGACCGACTCCCTCACGGACGCGGTCCTTGAGGGAGCCGTCTTCGAGATCCGCCAAGGCGTCACCGTGGTGGAAACGCTTACCACGGGCGCTGACGGTACGGCAATCTCTGCCCCGCTGCCCTTCGGCGACTACGAACTCGTGGAAGTGACAGCGCCGACCGGCTATGTTCTCGATACCGTCGCGACGACGTTCACTGTCGATGCGGCTTCATCTGCGACCTTCGAGTTCTCCCGCACCGATCCGCGTGTGCGTGGCACAGTCCGGATCGAGAAGCGCTCGGACGGGCTAGACGC
>DSAI01000033.1 GCA_011372845.1 Actinomycetota bacterium | reverse complement strand
TCGGTCGCTGGCGTGGACACCGCGACGTTGACCTCCGACCAGGTCGCATTCGCGCTCGCCCCCCGGCTGAACGCGGCGGGCCGCATGGCCGATCCGGCGACTGCGCTGTCGCTTCTGCTGGCGGAAGACATCGACGAGGCCACCGAGCTCGCACACGCGCTCGACGAGTACAACCGCGTGCGGCAGGCGACGGAGGCGGACCTACTGGTCGCGGCGCTCGCGGAGGCCGAACGGACATACATACCCGGCGACAGGGTGCTGGTGGTCGCGGGTGAGGGTTGGCACGAGGGGGTCAGGGGCATCGTCGCCTCGAGGCTGGTGTCGCGCTACGGCGTGCCGTCGCTCGTCTTCTGCATCGAGGACGAGGTAGCGCAGGGGTCCGGCCGCAGCGTCGAGGGCATCGATCTGTATGCCGCTCTCGCGGCGATCGGGCCGATGCTCACGCGGTTCGGAGGACACGAGATGGCCGTGGGGGCGACGCTCCCAGCAACGGCGCTCGACGACCTCAGGGACGTGCTGCGCGGGCGCTTTGCCGAGGTGCCGGATGAGGTGTTCGTCGGCCGGATCGACGTGGATGCCGAGGTCCCGCTCGACACGCTTTCACGTGAGCTGGCGGTGGAGATCTCCGCGCTCGGTCCGTTCGGTTTTGCCAACCGGCGCCCGCTGCTGGCCTCCTACGGGGTGTTCATGAACGGGCGCAAGCGGGTGGGGAAGGGCGGCGACCACCTGCGGTTCACCGCGTTCGACGGCGTGGCCGCGGTGCCGTCGATCGCGTTCAGGTGCAACGACATCGAGACGCTCGCGGACACCGAGTCCGCGGTCGATCTCGTCTACGAGCTGGAGCTGGATGAATGGCGGGGGGTCGAGCGTATCCAGCTCCTGGTCCGGGACGTCAGGCAGCGTGAGGCCGGTGACCGGTCAAGGGCGGCGGAGCTTGTCGACGACCTGTTCGAACACGCCGACGAGATCCTGGCCCGCGGCGACTACGCCGGCATCGGTGATGCGACGAGTTTCCATACCAAGCTCGCCGGCGTGACCTTCGAGGGACGTCAGGAGGTCGTGGCCCGACTGGAGCCCGGCGTCCCGCTTCGGATCGAACGTCAAGCGGACAACGAGTACGACGGCAACGCGTGTGCGGTGTTCGACCCCCTCGGCGATCAGGTGGGCTTCTTCAACCGCAGACTGGCGGCGGCGCTCGCGCCGGTACTCGATGCGGGCGTCGAGTACGACGTCGAAGTGGCCGACATCACCGGCGGCGGCGAGGGCGAAAGCCTGGGTGTGAACGTGCTTGTCACCCGTCGTGCGGTCGATGCGGGTCCGGACGAAGAGTCGCTGCAGGCGGCCGCCGATATGCGGGCGCGCCTTGCGGGCCTGAGCCCGGTGGATCTCGACGAAGAACTCACCCGTTGGCTGATCGGCGACCGCGACCTTCACCAGGCGCAGCGCGACGCGCTGGCCCATCTCAGCCTGGGTCGGTCCACGCTTGCCGTGATGGCCACCGGCCGGGGCAAGTCGCTGATCTTCCACCTGCACGCCGCACGCCTGGCGATCGCGCAGGGTTTGGCGTCGGTGTTCGTCTATCCCCTGAGGGCGCTCGTGGCGGATCAGGCCTTCGTGCTCCAGGAGCGGTTCGCTTCCCTCGGTCTGTCCGTGGCGGTCGTGACGGGCGAGACGGGTTCGGCAGGACGCGACGAGGCCTTCGGCGCACTTCGTGACGGCTACCGCGATGTGGTGCTCACCACGCCCGAGTTCCTCGATCATCATGCCGGACGGTTCGCCGCCTCCGGGCGTATCGGGTTCGTCGTCATCGACGAGGCGCACCACGTTGGGCTCGCACGCTCCGGGCACCGTCCCGCGTACGCGCGGCTCGGCGGGGCGCTCGCCACTCTGGGGAGGCCGGTGGTCCTCGCGGTGACCGCTACCGCACCGGACGACGTGGCGTCGATCATCAGGGACGACCTGGGTGTCGAGGAGGTCGTGCTCGACCCCACGACACGGGAGAACCTCGCGATCTCCGACAGGCGCGGCACGGAAGACAAGCTCGCGTACATCGCGGGGATCGCTGCCAGGGGCGAGAAGGTCATCGTCTACGTGAACAGCCGGGAGACGTCGGTCAAGCTCGCACGGCAGCTGCGCACACGCGTACCGGACCTGAAGAATCGCGCGGTCTTCTACAACGGCGGCATGACACGCGAGGCGCGTCACGCCGTGGAGCGGGCGTTCCGGGACGGTGACGTCACTGTGGTGGTAGCCACGAGCGCCTTCGGCGAGGGAGTGAACATCGCCGACGTGCGTCACGTGGTCCTCTATCACCTGCCGATGGGCGAGGTCGAGTTCAACCAGCTCTGCGGGCGTGGAGGCAGGGACGGTCAGCTGGCAACGATCCATCTCGTCTTCGGCGAGAAGGACGCGCGACTCAACCGGATGATCCTCGAGTCAGCCGCGCCGCCCAGGGAGGACCTCGGCGCGCTGTACCTCGTACTGAAGGATCTGCCCACCGATGACGGGTGGGTGGAGATCACCAACGCCGAGCTTGCCGAGCTCGCCAACAAGCGGCGCAGCCGGTCCCGCCTCAATGACAAGGGCGTGTCGACCGGCATCGGTGTCTTCCGGGAGCTGGGCCTCGTGGCGAGCGAGGGGGCGGGCGCGTACAGGCGTCTCGCGCTGCTGCCGGCGCCCGAAGACAAACTCGATCTCGCGGATTCGGTACGATACGCGGAGGGAATCGACGAGATCCGGAGTTTCGAGGAGTTCAGGCACCGGGCCCTCGAGGCCGCGGCGGAAGAGTTGCTGCACGCGTTCGACCGTCCTATCCTGCCCACACGACCCTGAGACCGCGTGAGGGGCGACCCGCGGCGGTATCCTGCCCTACATGAGAGCCCCGTGACGAAAGGCCGTTCGTGTCCGTGACGCTCGAGGGCCTGGAGGCCCAGATACGCTCGTACAATCCCTCGGCGGACCTGCGAGGGATCGACGACGCCTACGCCTTCGCGCTCGGGCACCACGCGGGACAGATGCGCAGGTCGGGGGAGCCGTTCATCAGCCATCCGCTCGAGGTCGCCATGATCCTCGCGGGACTCAACCTCGACACCGCCACCATCGAGGCGGCGATACTCCACGACGTCGTGGAGGACAGCTCGGTGAGCCTCAAGGAGGTGCGGGAGCGCTTCGGCGACGAGGTCGCCGTCCTGGTCGACGGCGTCACCAAGCTCGGCCGCATCAAGTTCTCATCGCTTGCCGAGGCGCAGGCCAACAACATGCGCAAGATGCTGATCGCGATGGCCAAGGACATCCGCGTCATCCTGATCAAGCTGGCGGACCGGCTGCACAACATGCGCACGCTCGCCGCGCTCCCGGCCGAGAAGCAGCACCAGAAGGCGATCGAGACGATGGAGATCTACGCGCCGCTCGCGCACCGGCTCGGGATCTCGTCCATCAAGTGGGAGCTTGAGGACCTCGCGTTCTACTACCTCGAACCGCGCAAGTTCCAGCAGGTCCAGAAGATGGTGGCCGAGAGCCGCACGGCCCGCGAGGCGTATCTGCATCAGGTGATCGACCAGCTCTCGAGCGAGCTCGAGGACATCGGCATCTCGAGTGAGATATCCGGTCGGCCCAAGCACCTGTACAGCATCTATCAGAAGATGACCCACCGCAGTAAGGACTTCTCGGAGATCTACGACCTGATCGCGCTCCGCGTGATCGTGGAGTCGGTCAAGGACGTGTACGGAGCGCTCGGCACGGTCCACTCGATCTGGAAGCCGGTGCCCGGACGCTTCAAGGACTACGTGGCGATGCCCAAGTTCAACATGTACCAGTCGCTGCACACGACCGTCATCGGCCCGGCCGGGCGACCGCTCGAGATACAGATTCGTACCGAGGAGATGCACCGTACCGCAGAGTACGGGATCGCCGCGCACTGGCGCTACAAGGAAGGCGGGCGCGCGGACGAGGCGTTCGACGAGCGTCTCGCATGGCTACGCCAGATGCT
>DSAI01000132.1 GCA_011372845.1 Actinomycetota bacterium | reverse complement strand
TCCGTGCTCCGCGCAGATCGCCGTGATAGCGGCGCTGATGGCCCGAGCGGATGCTATCTACGCCGTGCTCTACATCTCGCTGCTGGTGTTCGTGTTCGGCGCGGTAGGGGCGGTGCTCAACCGCATGGTCCCGGGGCAGTCCACCGACCTTCTGATCGACCTGCCGTCGCTCCGGCTCCCGCGCATCGACAACGTGGTCCGCATGAGCGCCGTGAAGGTCTGGCACTTCATGCGGGAGGTCACGCTGTTCTTCACCGCGGGCTCGCTGGTGATCGGTCTGCTGCAGGTGACAGGCGCGCTCGAGCGCATCGTTGCGGCGGCGCGACCGTTGACCACCGGTTGGCTAGGACTGCCCGCAGAGGCTGCCACCGCGTTCGTGATGGGGTTCGTCCGGCGTGACTTCGGCGCCGCAGGCTTCTTCACCATGGACCTCACCGATCCGCAGCTGCTCGTCGGCATGGTCACCATCACGCTGTTCGTGCCGTGCATCGCGTCGGCGATGGTCATCCTCAAGGAGCGGGGCTGGGCGTACTTCGTCGGACTGTTCGCAGGCTCTGTGGCGTTCGCACTGTTCTTCGGGGGCATCGTGTCCAAGGCGCTCGGGATGGTGATGGCATGAGCATCGTACCGGTCTGTCCGTCCTGCGGGTTCCCCAGTGATGGTTAACGTCCCCGGAAGTGGTGTACGAAGGCCCGGCATCGGCAAGGCGACGAAGGAGCTCCTCGAAGCGCAGGGGCACACCGTTGTGGGGGTTGACCTCAAGAACGCCGACGTCATCGCGGACCTCAGCACCCGACAGGGCCGCATCGACGGCGCCTTCGCATCTGTCTCCGCCGCCGACGGTTCGGTGGACGCGGTGACCGCGTGCGGCGGCGTCACGGCGCCCACTCCTCTCACCGTCTCGGTCAACTATTTCGGCATGGCCGAGTTCCTCGATGCGATGGCGCCGGTGCTCGCCAAAGCTGAGGCGCCGCCTGTCGTCCTGATCAGCTCGTATTCCTCGCTGCAGGAGAACGACTCCTCGCTCGTCGACGCGATGTGTGTGGAAGACGATGAGGACAAGGCGCGGGAGATCGCGCAGAAGATCGCCGACGAGCAGGGGCCGCAGGTTGCGCAGGGCCTCATCTACGCCTCCACCAAGCGCGCGATCAGCCGGTGGGTTCGTCGCGAGTCGACCAAGGAGCAGTGGGCCGGGGCCGGCATCCCGCTCAACGCCGTGGGTCCGGGCGTCATCCGCATTCCGATGACCGAGGAGTGGCTCAAGTGGGAGGAGGGGCGTCAGTACCTGGCCATCGTCGTGCGGATGCCGCCCAACGGTTTCGCCGAGCCCGAGGTAGTGGCCGAGCTCATGATATGGCTCACGAGCCCCGCGAACACGCACGTGACGGGGCAGACGATCTACGTTGATGGTGGCGCCGATGTGGCGATGCGCGGCGATGACATCTGGGGCCCGCTCGACAAGTGATCGGCAGACGCTGGTTGTGAGGTGGGCGAGTAAGAGGCTCAGGCATGACTTGAGGGTTTCGGGGTGTGTCCATACCCGCTGAGGTCCCCACATAGCCCGCCGAGGCCGCCGCAGGGCATCACGTACCGCGTTCGAACATGAGCACCCGCCTGGATCCGGGCGGGTGCTCATGTCTTCTGGAGGGGGATGCGTGTCACCGCCCGGTCCCGGCACAACGACCGTTCGGCGCGTGGCACGATTCAGACCATCACCTCACACGAAAGTCGGGTACAAACCCCCTAAGTCCTCGCGATTCAACGTCGATACTTAACGAAATGGGGTGGACTCACGGGACGTTCACGTTCGCCAGGACGACGTAAGAAGGTGGTTAATCTGTTCGTAATTAATTTGCGGATTCCCGAACGAAAGCATGTACATCCCGTGTCGTAGGAGTATATTAAAGAAGATTGGCGGTTGCGCCGTTGGCGCGCCGCTGCCTGTCGTCGAGAGCAGGGAGGTAGGGAATGAACAGTAGGCATGGTCCGTTCCGACGCGCCGCTATTGTCGGCGTGCTCGTAGCGGGATTGGTGCTTGCGCTGGCTGCACCGGGTGTAGCCTCCGCAGCCCAGGTGCCAAAGTTGCCATCCACGACCACATCATTGGTGATGGCCACGGCACCGACCGATCCCACTGCGATCCTGGTTCAGGGGGATACCCGTTATCTGACGGCTGTGGAGGCTTCGAAGAAGTTCGGAAGCGCCGCGAACGTGGTCATCGCAACCGGTGAGTCGTTCCCGGACGCTCTCGGCGGCGCTGCGCTCGCGGGCGCTGTCGACGGCCCGATCCTTTTGACCCCCGCGGCGTCGGTACCGTCGCAGGTCCTGGCCGAGATCCAGCGCCTTGGTGCCTCCAAGGTGTACATCCTGGGCGGTACGGCTGCTGTCTCTGACGCGGCTGCAGCCCAGATCGATGCGCTTCCCGGTGTCAGCATCGAGCGCATCGCCGGCGCCAACAGGTATGACACCGCCGCCAAGGTCGCCGCGAAGACCATCGGTCTTCTCGGTGGCAGCTTCGAGGGCAAGGCGTTCATGGCCACCGGCCTGAACTTCCCCGACGCGCTTGCGTCGTCCTCGATCATGTTCGCCGAAGGCATGCCGCTCGTCCTCGTGGACGGCGCCGGCAACTACACGCTTCCGGCCGGAGTCACCGATGTCACCATCCTTGGTGGAACGGGCGTCGTGCCCGCTTCCGTCCAGACCAGCCTTGGAGCCAAGTACGACGGACGTCTTGCGGGCGCCAACCGCTATGAGACTGCCGCAGAGGTCGCCGAGTACGGTGTCTCGCTTGGTCTGTCCTGGAACAACCTGGGTGTCGTGACCGGCGAGAACTTCCCGGACGCGCTGTGCGCCGGCCCGCTCGTGGGCAGCAAGGGCTCTGTGGTGCTTCTCACGCAGTCCACCCAGCTGACGAACGAGACCGAGGCGCTGCTCGTTGCCGCCCGGGGCGATGTCTCCTACTACTACCTGTTCGGTGGCCTGGCTACGATAGCGGCCGATGTCCGTGCGGACATCGACTCCGCCGTGACCGCCACGACCCCGCCGCCTCCCGTGTTACGCGGTCACGACCTGCCTGACGTGTTCTGCACCGGTTCCGGGTGCCACGACACGAACCTGGCAGCGATCCATATCCACCTCGACAACGGCGGCTGCTACGCATGTCACACCGCTAATGTCGTTCAGCGTGACTGCGAGACGTGCCACACCGATGCGCACGTCGCTTCGCACCCTGATGTTCTCAGTACCAGCGATGAGTCGTGCTCGCAGGTCGGCTGCCACCCCGGTGGCGTCGTCGATCTGCACGCGGACTGCACCTCGTGCCACAACGACACGACGGACATCTCCGTGGTAAGCACCTGTGAGGACTGCCACGGCACCACCGAGGAGAAGCACGGCGCTGTCGCCGCCCACGTCGTTCCCGACGCGGGTACCTGCTTCGATTCGTACTGTCACGGCACCAACGTGGTCACCGACATGCACGGGATCGACTTCAGTGGTGACGGTGTGGTCACCGGCTGCGCCGCGTGCCACAACGACACCGTCGAGCCGTCCACCACGTGCTTCGGCGTGTGCCACAGCCTCAACCAGTTCGGCGCCTATCACGACACCGGTGTCGGTCACGACATGCTCATCACGAGCATCGAGGCGAAGAGCGGCGGCTGTGTTTCCTGCCACGGCTCCGACGTCACGATGGTCGCCCCCGGTGAGCACAAGGGCTGCAGCTGCCACGCCTACGGCCACGCGGCCGACGCGGACTCCTGCGAGTCCTGCCACACCCTGCCGATGGATCCGGACGCGCCGCGTCCGTACCACGTGGGTGCGCACGACGTGATCGAGGACACCATCGCGGCGAACAGCGCGGGCTGCGTGTCCTGCCACGGTCAGGATCTCATGGCCGTTGCTCCTGGTGAGCACGATGGTTGCTCTTGCCACGCTTATGGCTATGGCCAGGGCGGCGAGTACGCATGCGAGGACTGCCACACCGATCCGATGGATCCGGATGCGCCGCATCCGTACCACGTTGGTG
>DSAI01000129.1 GCA_011372845.1 Actinomycetota bacterium | reverse complement strand
GTCTGCACTGCGAGCTTGGCGATCTCGACCGTCTTGCTCGACGGCGTGCGCCAGCCGCGCGGGCACGGCGCGAACACGTTGAGGAACGCCGGACCTGGAGTGTTGAACGCCTTCTCGGCCTTGGTGGTGAGGTCCTTCCAGTGCGAGATCGAGGCCTGCGCCGCGTACGGAACGCCGTGTGCCGCGATGATCGCCGTGAGGTCCTTCCTGCGCTGCTGCTTGCCAGCCTGCGCCGAACCCACTTCCGAAGTGGTGGCCCAGGCGCCCTTCGGTGTTGCCGAGGAGCGCTGGATGCCGGTGTTCATGTACGCGCCGTTGTCGTAGCAGACGTACACCATGTCATGACCGCGTTCCATGGCGCCCGAGAGCGACTGCAGGCCGATGTCGTAGGTGCCGCCGTCACCGCCGAATGCGACGAAGCGCACCTTCTTGTCAGGGTCGATCTTCCCTGCCCGGCGAAGGCCGTTGAACGCGGCCTCGACGCCGGAGATCGTCGCAGCCGAGTTCTCGAACGCGTTGTGGATGAACGGCGTCTTCCACGACGAGTACGGGTAGATGGTCGTGGAGACCTCGAGGCACCCAGTGGCGCAGCAGACCACGACGGGATCCTTGCCGGCGCCGAGCAGCACCTGGCGCACGGCGATCGAGGCGCCGCAGCCGGCACACAACCGGTGCCCACCGGCGAGACGGTCCTCGCGATGGGTGAGTTCCTTGAGATTCGCCATGTCCTAGGCCTCCTCTCTCGCGCCGAGGTAGACAAGCCCGGCGGGAGCCGCAGAACCGGCGGCTATATCGGACAGGTCGTCGTAGACGCGTTCGATGAGCTCGAGCCTCACGTCAGCGCCACCCAGGCCGTAGATGTAGCCCACGACGGGCACGCGGGTCTCGAGGTCGTAGAGCGCTCCCCGCACCTCGGTGAACAGCGGACCGCCTTCGGCGCCGAACGACTCGGCACGGTCGAGCACCGCAACGGCCTTGAGGCCCTTGAGCGCTGCGGCCAACTCGGCATACGGGAACGGACGCCACACGCGAACCTTCACCACGCCGACCTTGCGGCCGTTCGCGCGCAGCTCACGCGCGACGTGGCGGGCGTTGCCGGCCGTCGAGCCGATGACGACCACGGCCGTCTCCGCGTCTTCCATCCCCCAGGTCTCGATGACGTCGAACGGACGGCCGGACAGCTCCGAGTACTCGGCGCCGACCTCCTTGATGACCGCACGGGCGCCCTCCATCGCCTCGCGCTGCTGGCGCTTGAACTCGAAGAACGGGCCGCCCAGACCGGAGAAGCTTCCGTGCAGGACCGGGTCGTCGGTATCGAGGAGGGCGCTCGCAGACTCATAGTCGCCGACGAAATCGGCCACCGTTGCATCGTCCATCACGCACACGCGGTCGATCGAATGCGTGGTGATGAACCCGTCGAGCGCGCTGATCGCGGGAAGAAGCACGTCGGGGTGCTCGGCCACGCGCAACGCCATGATCGTGTTGTCGTAGGCCTCCTGCGCCGTCTCGGCGAAGTAGGTGACCCAGCCCGCGTCGCGGGCGCCCATGATGTCACCGTGGTCGCAGTGGATGTTGATCGGCGCCGACAGCGCTCGGTTGGCGTTGGCCATCACGATCGGAAGTCGCATGCCGGAAGCGATGTGCAGCTCCTCCCACATGAGCGCGAGGCCCTGCGACGAGGTCGCCGTCATCACGCGGGCGCCTGCGGCCGACGCACCGATGCAAGTACTCATCGCCGAGTGCTCGCTCTCCACGGTCACGTACTCGCAGTCGGTCTTGCCTTTGGCCACGAAGCCGGCGAACTCCTCGACGATCGTGGTCTGCGGGGTGATGGGATATGCGGCCACGACATCAGGCTTGCACTGGCGCATGGCTTCCGCAACGACCAGGTTGCCGGTGGTGGCGAGTGTCTTCTGCTCGGGCATCTCTACTTCACCCCCGGGAGTTCGCAGCCTTCTGGGACCATCTCGATAGCGTCCACGGGACAGACCTGCGCGCAGATGCCGCAGCCCTTGCAGTGGTCGAGATCGAAGCTCGTGACCTTCTCGTCGGCCACGTTGATCGAGCTGTCAGGGCAGACGATCCAGCACAGGAGGCACTGCGTGCACGTGGCGTCATCGCGCCACGGACGCTCACTCCGCCACCCGCCCGTGATGTAGTCGTTGCTGTTGCCGGCCTCGGGGATGATCGCGCCGGGGGGGAACTGTCCGTAGGTCCACGATCCCATTTCGGAGATATCCCACTTCATGCCACGGTCACCTCCTCGAACGCGCGGTCCACGGACGCCCAGTTGGCGTCGATCATCTCCTGGCCGAACTTCTTCGAGAGGTTCTTGGCCAGGAGGCCCTTGAACGCCTCCAGGTCCACAACGGAGGTCGCCTTGATCAGGGCGCCGACCATCGGGGTGTTGGGGATGTCCCGCTTGATGGTGTCGAGGGCGATACCCGAAGCGTCGACGCATGCGACGCGGACGCTGTCGGACACCCCGAGCTTGGCGCGGACCTCAGCGGGAGGCGTGCAGGTGTTGATGAGGATGACGCCATCGTCGTGCACGCCCTCGGCCACATCGACGATGTCGATGAGCGAGTCGTCAAGCACGATCACGATGTCGGGGTTCTCGATGTTGCAGTGGATCTCGATCGGGTCTGACGAGATGCGGGTGAACGCCTTGATCGGCGCCCCCATGCGCTCCGGACCGTATTCGGGCATCGCCTGCAGATACTGATCGGCCGCGAGCGCGGTCTCGGCGACCACCTTTGCGGCTGTGACGGCACCCTGACCGGCACGGGCGTGCCAGCGAATCTCCGTCAGCTGTGGCATGGGCTCCCCCTTTCTGGGATGAGTCGGCCAGGTTCGGGCGGGACGGGAGGTGAGGCCGGGTGATGTTCGATAACCGTATCAGGATACGCGGGTACCCCGTCAGCCCGACCGGCCCGCAAAGGTCAGCGGCGGACGCCAATCGGTGAACGGTAGCAAGAATCTTCCATCAATCCATCTCACGGCGTGCTTCGAGGGCGCGACCGAGCGTCACCTCGTCGGCGTATTCCAGGTCACCGCCGACCGGAAGACCGGACGCGATGCGCGTGACGCGGACCCCCAGCGGACGGATGAGACGTGACAGGTACAGCGCGGTCGTCTCACCCTCGATGTCTGGATCGGTGGCGAGGATCACCTCGGTGACGTCGCCCGCACGGAGGCGGTCGACCAACTCCCGCACCCGCAACTGCTCCGGGCCGATACCGTCGATGGGCGAGATGGCCCCTTGCAGGACGTGATACGTGCCCCTGAACTCTCCCGTGCGCTCGACGGCTACCACGTCGCGTGGCTCCTCGACCACGCAGATGGTGGCCGTGTCACGCCCGGGATCACCGCATATGTCGCACAGGTCGCCCTCAGCGAAGTTGAAGCACCGCTCACAGAAACGGATGGTCCGCTTCACGTCGACGATCGCGTCGGCGAGACGTCCGGCCGCATCGTCATCGCCCCGCAGGATGTGATAGGCGAGCCGCTGCGCGGACTTGGGTCCGATGCCGGGCAGACGCTCGAGCTCCTCGAGCAATCGGGCGATCGGAGGGGCGTAGAAGGCCATTCCTAGAACATCCCGCCCGGCAGCCCGAGTCCGCCGGTGACGGCGGCCATCTTCCGCGACGCGAGGTCCTGCGCCTGACGCATGGCCTCGTTGACCGCGGCCACGACCATGTCCTCGAGCATCGCCGCGTCATCGGGATCGATCGCCGACGGATCGATCGAGACCGACTCCATGCTGAGGTCGCCCGTCATCACCACCTTGACCGCGCCACCGCCGACCGACGCCTCGACACGCTCGTCCTTGAGCTCCTCCTGCACACGGGCCATATCGGCCTGCATCTTCTGAGCCTGCTTCATCACGTTCTGCATGTTGGGCTTCATGCGCCCTCCCATCCTCTATCCATCTTCCTGTCCGTCTGTGACATCTTCGATGATCTCGCCACCCAGCTCGGCGAGAACCGATGCTTCAAGGTCCACGACCGGCTCCGTGGCCGTGTCGG
>DSAI01000157.1 GCA_011372845.1 Actinomycetota bacterium | reverse complement strand
TTAGACACCACGACTAGAGAGTGAGTCCCTACCTCATGTCAACCGCTCCCCAGGATGAGGGATGCTTCCGAGCACGGCGGCGGATGGCGCTGACCCCGCGTAGATGATATGCTGGCCAGCAGTCATAGGTGGCCCGTTCGCCGGCAGCGGCGGGTCTGCGATTTAGGAGGTAGGCATGGCGGCATTCGGTATTCCCGGTGGCATGGAAGTGTGGATCATCTTTGGGATCATCCTGCTTCTGTTCGGTCCTACGCAGCTGCCGAAGCTTGCCAAGATGTTCGGCAAGTCGGCGAAGGCGCTGAGGGAGGGCATGGAGGAGGGGATGTCCGAGCTCGACAAGGACGACTCCGCCAAGAAGAAGTCCACCAGCACCGAGGAAACGTCTGACGAGTCGAAGGATTCGTAACCTCCGATCCACCGGATCCGACTTTCTGAAAGGCGCCTACGGGCGCCTTTCGTCATCCAGGCCGCTTGTGTCGCGTTCTGCCCGTCGCTATACTCTCCCGAGTCGTCGAGGGGTTCGGCGATGACGTGCCCGCGGCTCGAAGCCGTGGACCGACGTACAGGAGTGTTGCATGCAGAGAGAAGTCGCGCTGACCGCTGAGGGCCAGGCCAAGCTCGAAGAAGAGCTGCTTCACCTGGAGACCGTGCGTCGCCGCGAGGTGGGGGAGCGCATACGCGAAGCCAAGGAATTCGGAGACATCTCGGAGAACTCCGAGTATGACGACGCGAAGAACGAGCAGGCCTGGGTCGAGAGCCGTATCGCGGAGATCAGCCAGATCCTAGCGAATGCGACGATAATCGAATCACCCCGTCGTCCCAGCTGCGTCACGCTCGGGGCACGCGTGCATCTCAAGGATGTCGCCAGCGACGAGGTGTTCGTGTATCAGCTCGTCGGTTCCGCCGAAGCCGACCCGACGAACAGCAAGATCTCGAACGAGTCGCCTGTCGGCCAGGCGATCATGGGTTCGAAGAAGGGCGATGTCGTTGCTGTGACCACCCCGCGTGGAACACAGATCACCTACGAGATCGTCTCCATCACCAAGTAGCGGAGGGACATGACCGAGGAGCTTCGAGCCGACGCACGGACCACCGATGAGGTGATGGCGGGGCGCCTGGCGAAGATCGCTGAGCTTCGCGACAAGGGCATCGAGCCGTTCCGTGACGGCTTCGAGCGCACGGCGTCCGTTGGCGACGTTGTATCCCGCTACTCGGGGCTTGAAGCCGGCGAGGAGACCGATGACATCGTCACGGTGGCCGGCCGCATCGTCGCCAAACGCGATCAGGGCAAGGTCCTCTTCCTTGTGATCCGCGACGGCGCTGCCGAGATCCAGGCCTTCTGCCGGCTCAACGTGCTCGGCGACGAAGCGTTTTCGTTCGCCCGTGACCTGGACCTGGGTGACTGGGTCGGCGTGACAGGACGGGTGATCAGGACCCGGCGCGGGGAGCTGTCCGTCTCACCGGGTGAGGTCGTGCTCCTCTCCAAGTCGATCCGGCCGCTCCCGGAGAAGTACCACGGCCTGGCCGACACGGAGACCCGCTACCGGCAGCGTTACGTTGACCTGATCTCCAACCCGGAGGTTCGCACCGTTTTCGAGACTCGCTTCCGGGTCATCGCCGAGATCCGGCGGTTCATGGACGCCCGCGGGTTCCTGGAAGTCGAGACGCCCATGCTCCAACCGATTCCTGGTGGAGCCACCGCCCGTCCGTTCGTGACGCACCACAACGCCCTCGACATGGACCTCTACCTTCGCATCGCGCCTGAGTTGTATCTGAAGCGTCTGCTCGTGGGGGGTTTCGAGCGTGTGTACGAAGTGAACCGCTCCTTCCGCAACGAGGGCATGTCGCCTCGCCACAACCCCGAGTTCACTATGCTCGAGGCGTATCAGGCGTACGGCACAATGGAGACGATGCGCGAGCTGACGGAGTCGCTCATCACCCGTGTGGCCGAGGAGGTCATCGGCACGCTCGAGATCGAGTACCAGGGTGTGGTCGTGTCCCTGATCTCGCCGTGGCGGCAGGCGACCATGGCGGACCTGGTGTCCGAGGCCATCGGCGGAGAGGTGAGCGTCCACACACCGGTCGCGGAGCTCCTGGTCCTGTGCGATCGGCACCAGGTACCCATCGACTCGTCGTGGGGTCCGGGCAAGCTGCTGACCGAGCTCTTCGAGAAGCTCGTCGAACACACCCTCATCCAGCCCACCTTCGTCACGGGCTACCCTGCCGAAGTCTCTCCGCTTGCGCGCCGCAACGACGCGGACCCCGCGATCACCGATCGGTTCGAGCTGATGATCACGGGCCGTGAGTTCGCCAACGCGTTCTCAGAACTCGTGGACCCGCTCGACCAGCGTTCCCGCTTCCAGGCCCAGGCGGCTGCCAAGGATGCGGGCGACGATGAGGCCATGTGGGTGGACGAGGACTATCTGCGTGCGCAGGAGTACGGCATGCCGCCTGCGGGTGGTCTGGGTATCGGCATCGATCGTCTCGTGATGCTCCTCACGGATAGCGCGTCCATCCGGGACGTGCTTCTCTTTCCCCACATGCGTTCGGAAGCCTGACGTTCTCTCGGCAGCGCCGCGCCATGTACCGCATCGCATTCCATGATCTGAGTGTCAGGCACTCATATCCGTGGCATCGTGCTTGCTTGACCCCGGGTATGCTTCGACCCGTGCCGTCGAGCGGGGTAGAATGATCGTGCGGAACCCGATGCGCCGTCACAGGCGCTGCAGATAGGAGCGGATCGCGATGTTCGAGCGTTTCACCGAGAAGGCCAGACGCGTGGTGGTCTACGCGCAAGAAGAGGCCAAGAAGCTCAATCAGAACTACATCGGCACAGAGCACCTGCTGCTCGGGCTGATCCGTGAAGCGGACGGCATCGCCGCGAAGGCGCTCGAGAGCCTCGACATCTCACTCGAGGACGTCCGCGACCAGGTCGAGGAACTCATCGGCCACGGGACGTACATGCCCACGGGCCACATCCCGTTCACGCCGCGCGCGAAGAAGGTCCTTGAGCTGTCGCTTCGAGAGGCCCTGCAGCTTGGCCACAACTATATCGGGACGGAGCACATCCTGCTCGGCCTCATCCGCGAGGGCGAAGGCGTGGCCGCCCAGGTGCTGCTCAACCTGGGCGCCGACCTGGAGAAGGTGCGCTCGGCGGTCCTGCAGCTCCTTTCGGGCTACTACGGCAAGCAGAACGAACCCGCCGAGGAGCGTCGCGGCGGGCGCGGCGGCGACGCGTCGTTGCTCGACGAGTTCGGGCGGAACCTCACGCGGGCCGCAGAAGAGGACAAGCTGGACCCGGTGGTTGGGCGCGAGCAGGAGATCGAGCGCGTGATGCAGATCCTTTCACGCCGCACCAAGAATAACCCCGTGCTGATCGGGGAGCCAGGCGTCGGCAAGACCGCCGTGGTCGAGGGCCTGGCTCAGCGGATCGCCGCCGACCAGGTGCCGGAGACCATCAGCGACAAGCAGTTGTACACGCTCGATCTCGCCGCGCTGGTAGCCGGCAGCAAGTACCGTGGCGAGTTCGAAGAGCGCCTCAAGAAGGTCATGAAGGAGATCCGCGAACGCGGTGATGTCATCCTCTTCGTCGACGAGATGCACACGCTCGTGGGCGCGGGAGCCGCCGAGGGAGCGATCGATGCCGCCAGTATCGTGAAGCCGGCGCTCGCCCGGGGAGAGTTGCAGACGATCGGAGCCACCACGCTTGACGAATACCGTAAGTACGTCGAGAAGGATCCGGCGCTCGAGCGGCGGTTCCAGCCGATCATGGTGGGAGAGCCCAGTGTTTCCGAGACCGTCGAGATCCTTCGCGGACTCCGCGACCGCTACGAGGCGCACCACCGTGTCTCCATCACCGACGCTGCGATAGAGGCGGCTGCGCAACTATCGGCGCGCTACATATCCGACCGTTTCCTGCCCGACAAGGCGATCGACCTGATCGATGAAGCCGGCAGCAAGATGCGCATCAAGACGATGACGGCTCCTCCCGGCGTGCGTGAGATCGAGGAGCGGCTGAAACAGGTGCG
>DSAI01000203.1 GCA_011372845.1 Actinomycetota bacterium | reverse complement strand
GTCAACGGCACGGCCGCCGCGTGGCGGCGCCTGGCGGGCGGCGGCTGGACGTTCGACCAGCGCGTGGTCGACGGCGCCGTCAACGGCACGGCCGCTGTTGTGAAGGCCGCCGGCGTCCGTGTACGCACGCTCCAGACCGGCAGTGTGCGCGGTTATCAGACGCTCGTCGCCGGGGCCGTGGTGCTCCTGGTGATCTGGATCTTCGTGAAAGGGGTCTGACGTTGGACTTCCCACTGCTCACGCTCATCGTCTTCCTGCCGCTTCTGGGCGCGGCCGCGGTCGCGCTGCTCGGCAACGCGCGCGCATCCGTCGGCCGGGCGGTTGCGGCATTCGTCGCCGTCGTGGACCTCGGGCTCGTTGCGTGGCTGGCGGCGCGCTTCGATGTGGCGGGTGGCATGCAGTTCGCCGAGATCGCCGAGTGGGTCCCGCAGGCGGGCATCACATACTACCTGGCGATCGACGGCATGTCGCTCGCGATGGTGGCGCTCTCAGCGCTGCTCACGCTGCTCGCGATCGTCGCCTCGTGGAAGACCGACAGGAACCCGGCGCTCTGGTTCTCGATGCTGCTCCTGCTCGAGGTGGGGATGAACGGCGTCTTCGTCGCCATGGACTTCGTGCTCTTCTACGTCTTCTGGGAGCTCGTGCTGGTGCCGATGTACTTCCTCATCGCCACATGGGGCGGCCCGCGCCGTCAGTACGCGGCCGTGAAGTTCTTCCTGTACACGCTCTTCGGCAGCGTCTTCATGCTCGTGGGCATCATCGCGCTCTATCTCCAGACCGGCACGTTCGGCATCCTCGAGATGGCGGGTGCCGGGCTCGATCCGTCGTTCCAGTGGTGGGTGTTCGCGGCGTTCTTCCTCGGCTTCGCCGTGAAGGTGCCGGTCTTCCCGCTGCACACGTGGCTCCCCGACGCGCACGTCGAGGCGCCCACCGCCGCTTCGGTGTTGCTCGCCGGCGTGCTGCTCAAGATGGGCTCGTACGGCTTCCTGCGCATCTCGCTGCCGATCCTTCCGGATGCCGCTGCCGAGTGGAGCACCTTCATCGCGGCGCTTGCGGCCGTCTCGATCGTCTACGGCGCGGCGGTCGCCTTCGCGCAGACCGACATGAAGAAGCTCGTCGCCTACTCGTCCATCTCGCACATGGGCTTCGTGATGCTCGGCATCGCGTCGATGACCCCCGAGGGACTCAACGGCGCCGTTGCCGTCATGTTCAGCCACGGTGTGGTCACCGGCATGCTCTTCTTCCTGGTGGGCATGGTCTACGACCGCACGCACACCCGCATGATCGCCGAGGTCTCCGGCCTCTCTTCCAAGGTGCCCGTCGCGGCCGGACTGATGGCGTTCGCCTCGTTCGCTTCACTCGGGCTCCCGGGCCTCTCCGGGTTCGTCGGCGAGTTCCTGAGCCTCGTGGGCGCGTGGGGTTCGGACATCCCGGCCGGATGGGTGATCGTCTCGGTGGTCGGTGTCCTGCTCGCGGCCGCGTACATGCTGTGGCTCGTGCAGCGGGTCGTTCTCGGAACGCCCAGCGACGCCGTTGCCCGCATCGACGACCTCGGCGCGCGTGAGATCGCCGTGCTCGTGCCGCTGGTGGCGCTCACGCTGATCGTGGGCGTCTACTGGGACTCGCTGTTGCGCTTCACCGATCCCGCGGTGCGCGCCATCCTCGTGACGATGGGCGGCGCATAGCATGTCCGAGTTCCTGCTGCTCGCTCCCGAGATCATCGTGCTGGCCGGCGCGCTGTTTGCGCTGTTCGCCGACAGGGTGACGCATCGGCCGAGTGCCCCGGCCCACATCGGGGCGCCGCTCGCGGCCGTGGCTGCGGCCGTCGCGCTCGTGATCGGCACGAGGGGCGGCATACTCGGCGGGATGATCGCGCTCGACAGCGTCTCGCTCTTCTCGCGCGTTGCGATCGCGCTGCTGCTCGCCGTGTGGCTGCGATGGGTGTCCGGCAGAGGCACGGGGCCGGAGCGTCCGGCCGAGGCGGTCGCCTTTGCGATGCTGTCGGCCGTAGGCGGCATGCTGATGGTCTCGGCAAGGGACCTGATCGTCTTCTACATCTCGCTCGAGCTCTCCACGATGCCCGCGTACATCCTCATGGGCCACCGCCGTGCTGACGCGCGGGGGCTGGAGGGCGCCCTCAAGTACTTCCTGCTCTCGATGCTCACGAGCCTTGTGATGCTGTACGGCCTGTCTTTCGCATACGGCATCTCCGGCTCAACGTCCTACGCCGACCTGGGGCGGCTCGACGGCGGTGTGCTCGGCCAGCTGGCCGTGGCGTTCGTGCTCGTGGGGCTCTTCGCCAAGCTTTCGGCGGCGCCATTCCACTACTGGACGCCCGACGCCTATGCCGGTGCCCCGGCGTCCTCGGTGGCGTACGTCTCCACGGTCCCCAAGGTGGCGGGGACGGTGGCGCTCGTGCAGCTCGTCGCCGCCTTCGGCGCCAACGGCGCCACGGTCACGGGCGTGCTCGTGGCCGGCTCGCTGCTCTCAATGGCGATCGGGAACCTGGCCGCCTACCCGCAGACCGACTTGCGTCGCCTCATGGCCTACTCCGGTGTCGCGCACAGCGGGTACATCCTGCTCGCCGTCGCGGCTGGCGGCGCCGGCGGACACGCCGCGGTCTTCTACGCCGTGGCGTACGCGGTCCCGTCGATGGCGCTGATGCTGCTCGGAGCCGAGGAGGGTACCGCGCTCGACGACCTGGGCGGCCTGGCAGCCAGACGTCCGGCGATCGCGTGGTCGGCCGTTGCGTGGCTGCTGTCGCTTGTGGGCATCCCGCCCATGGTCGGCTTCTTCGGTAAGCTGTTGATGTTCACCGCTGCGGTCGAAGGCGGCTTGCTCTGGCTCGTGCTCGTTGCGGTGGCGATGAGCGTGGTCTCGGCCGGATACTACTTCCGTGTGCTGCGGGTCTTGTTCTTCGGTGAGCGCCTGGATGCCGGCACGGTGACGGGCAAGCCGGCCGTGGCGATCGCGTTCGGCGCGCTCACAGTGGCGACATATGCTCTCGGTGTGTTCGCCTCCGGCGTGATGGAAGTGTTCGGCCTTCGGTTCTAGGATCGCCGCCGACCGGGTATAGGACACCCGGAAGGGAAGTGATCACCCATGCATGAAACCCCTCCCGATCCCAGGCCGGCACCCGCGGCGTCGGCACGTCGCAGTGGCGGCGGCTCGTGTCTTGCCGCACTCGCCGCCGGTGTGATCGGTGGCCTGATCGGTGCTGTCGTCACTGCGGCGGTGCTGGCGGTGATATGGCAGCCGTTCTCCGACACGGACGCGGATACCCCAACAGGCACGGCGACACAGACGCCACAGCCGGGCGTCACCATCGACGTACCCGATGCCGACCTGTCATACGCCGAGGCTGTCGCCGTGAAGGCGATGCCGTCGGTGGTGAGCGTGGCCATCAAGCAGTCCGTCTACGATCCGTTCACGGGTGGGACCACCACCCAGGTCGTCGGCAACGGGAGCGGTGTGATCATCCGCGCGGACGGCTACATCATCACCAACGACCATGTCGTGGCGGGCGCCGACGCGATCAGCGTGACCATCGGGGTGGACACACTGCCGGCCACGGTCGTGGGCCGCGATCCGTCCTCCGATCTCGCCGTTCTCAAGGTCGACCGCACCGGACTGCCGGCCATCGAGATCGGCTCCTCTGCCGATCTGCGTGTCGGCCAGCCGGTCGTGGCGATCGGTAGCCCCTTCGGGCTCGACCAGTCGCTCACCACCGGTGTGGTCTCCGCGCTCGGACGTACCAGCTACATGGAGAGCGCCGAGGCCCAGCTGACCGCGTACACGAGCCTCATCCAGACCGATGCGGCGATCAATCCCGGCAACTCGGGCGGCGCGCTCACCGATGCCGAGGCTCGGCTGATCGGGATCAACACCCTGATCCGGACGGGTTCGGAGTACGTGGCGCAGTCGGCGGGAGTGGGGTTCGCCATCCCCGTGGACTACGCGATCAGCGTGGCTGACGACCTGATCGAGACCGGAAGGGCGGAGCACCCGTATCTGGGTGTGTCCAGCATGACGATCAGC
>DSAI01000185.1 GCA_011372845.1 Actinomycetota bacterium | reverse complement strand
GTGGTGCCCACCACGCAATGGATGCCACGGGTCAGCGCCGTCTCGATGTTGCCGGCGACCACCGACGGGTGGGTGAAGTCCACCATCACGTCAGGACGCGTGGCCTCGAGCGTCTCGGCCAGGTCACCGGCGTACGCGAGACCGGGGGAATCCTGCACCGGCTCGCCCGCGTGCGCGGGATCCACAGCCGCCACGAGGCGAAGATCGTCCTCTGCCGAGACGGCGCGGACGACCTCGCTCCCCATGCGGCCCGCTGCGCCGCTTACCAAGACCGTGATCACGTGGCTCTCCTCCCCTTACAACAGGTGTGCGACAGCATCTTCGCCGAACGGGGCGATGATTGTGAGTGCGTTGTCGCCATTGAAGAGCGTCTGCGCGAGACGCTGCAGGTCGTCGAGTGTGACCGCATCCAGGCGTGTGATGATCTCGTCCAGCGAGAGCAGCTCCCCCTGTGTCACCTCCGACTCGCCCAGGCGCGTCATCCGGTTGCGCGTGCTTTCCAGACCCAGGATCATCTGCCCCTTGATCGACTCGCGGACGCGGTCGAGTTCGTCGGCTGTTGCCTCGCCCTTCATCAGCTTCTCAGTCTCGGCCTTGATGAGTTCGATCACCTGGACCGCGTTGTCGGGGCGGGTGCCAGCGTAGACTGCGAAGTCGCCGGTGTCCTGGAAATGGCTGTGATACGAGTAGATCGCGTACGTGAGACCGCGCTTCTCCCGCACCTCTTGGAACAACCGTGACGCCATGCCGCCTCCGAGGATCCCGTCGAGGACGGCGAGGATGAAGCGGTCCTCGTGACGCGCGGGCAGACCGGCGACGCCCCACATGATGTGCGCCTGCTCGGTGTCCTTGGTGAGGACCTTCAGGCTCGGCTCCGTCACCGGGGTCGCGTGGACCCGCTCGGAGCGTGTAGCCGCCGGGAGGGTGATGTGGTCCGAGACCATCCGCACGAGCGCCGCATGATCGATGGCGCCAGCGGCGGCCACCACTATGTTGCCGGTGGTGTAGTGGCTGGCATGGAAGGCGGCCGCGTCGTCGTGACCGAAGGCGCTGACCGTCTCCCTCGTGCCGATGACCGGCAGTCCGAGCGGATGAGAAGGCATGAGGGTCTGCGAGAAGAGTTCGTGCACCTGGTCGTCCGGCTGGTCCTCGTAGCGGGAGATCTCTTCAAGCACGACCTCACGTTCGGAGCGGCATGCGTCCTCGGCCAGCGACGCGTTGACGATCATGTCCGAGAGGATGTCGACGGCCTGGGGCGCGTGCTGGTCGGTGAGCCGAACGTAGTAGCAGGTGTACTCCTTGCTCGTGAACGCGTTGAGCTCGGCGCCCAGGCGGTCGAACGATTCGGAGATCTGCGCCGCTGTGCGGGTGGGGGTGCCTTTGAACATCATGTGTTCCATGAAGTGGGACATCCCGGCTTCCTGCGGCGTCTCGTCACGGCTGCCTACTGCGCACCAGATGCCGAGCGCGACGGAGCGCACCGTATCCATGGGTTCGGTGATCACCGTGATCCCATTGTCGAGGACGGTCTTGTCGTAGAAGGTCATGTGCGGCTCCTGTGGTCGTGAGCGGCAACGGCCTGAGGCGCGTGAGCGCTTCCGGGCCGTCGGACGTGTCGCTGCAGTACTAGTGCCGACGGCGCGGCTTGCGGTCGCCTCTGTGGCCACCACGATCGCCGCGGTCGTCACGACGTGGAGCGGGCGCCTCGGCGCCCTCCGGCACGTCGAACTTCTCGATCAGGTCGAGCGAGACCTTCCCGCGGTCGTCGATCTCCTGGACGATGACCTCTACCTCGTCACCGATGTTCAGCACCGACTCGACTTGCGCGATACGGCCCTTGGCCATCTTGGAGATGTGGAGGAGGCCGTCCTTGCCGGGGATCAGCTCGATGAACGCACCGAACGGCTGGATCGAGACGACGCGTCCGGTGTACTTCTCGCCGGGCTCGACGTCACGGACGATGGCCTTGATGCGGTCGACCGCTTCGATCGCACGCGCGTCGCGGGCGGCAACGTAGATCGTGCCGTCATCATTCACGTCGATGTCGGCGCCGGTCTCCTCTACCAGACCCTTGATGACCTTGCCGCCGGGGCCGATGACGTCACGGATCTTGTCGGTCGGGATCTTGATGGTGATGATCCGCGGCGCGTAATCCTTGAGCTCCTCGCGCGGTGCGTCGAGGGTGTCGAGCATCTTGCCCAGGATGTGGGCGCGGCCGTCCTTGGCCTGCGTGAGCGCCTCGGAGAGGATCTCCACCGAGAGGCCCTTGGCCTTGTTGTCCATCTGAAGCGCGGTGATGCCCGCCTCGGTGCCGGCCACCTTGAAGTCCATGTCGCCGAGGAAGTCCTCGAGCCCCTGGATGTCGGAGAGAACGGCGTAGCGGTCGCCTTCCTTGATGAGACCCATCGCGATGCCGGAGACCGGCGCCTTGATCGGCACACCGGCGTCCATGAGAGCCAGCGTGGATCCGCAGACGGACGCCATGGAGCTCGAGCCGTTGCTCTCGAGCACCTCGGACACGATGCGGATCGTGTAGGGGAAGTCTTCCTCTGCCGGGACCATGGGGAGCAGCGCACGTTCCGCGAGCGCCCCGTGTCCGATGTCGCGGCGCTTCGGGCCGCGCATGAACCCGGTCTCGCCGGTGCAGAACGGCGGGAAGTTGTAGTGGTGGATGTAGCGCTTGCCCTCGGCCACGTCGATGGTGTCGAGGCGCTGCCACTCGTTCAGCATACCGAGCGTGAGGACCGAGAGGACCTGCGTCTGACCACGGGTGAAGAGCCCGGTTCCATGGGCGGTAGGCAGGTAGTCGACCGCGCACGTGATCGGCCGAATCTCGGTCACGCTGCGCCCGTCAGCCCGCTCGCCCTCTTCGAGGACCATCTCACGCATGGTCTTCTTCTCAAGGGCCTTCAGAAGCCCCTTGATGTGCTTGGCGTTCGCGCTCAGCTCAGCCTCGTCGAACAAGCCCTTGAGCTCCTCCTTGACGGCGGCTACGGCGTCCATGCGCGCGTGTTTGTCAGGGTTGTGGAGTGCGGCTTTCATCTTCTCGGCGCCTTCCGAGAAGATCCGGTCGCGCAGGTAGGCCGGCGGTTCGTCGATCTTGACGTCCATCGGCGTGATGTCGAGCTTCGCGAGGAACCGTTCCTGCACTGCGCAGAACTCGCCGATCGCCTCCTGGGCGAACGTGAGGGCTGCCAGCATATCCTCCTCGGAGACTTCGTTCGCGCCTGCTTCCACCATGTAGATCGCGTCACGGCTGCCGGCCACCACGAGGTCCAGGTCCGATGCCTCGGCATCATCGAACGTGGGGTTCACGAGGAACTCACCGGATTCATCGCGGGAGATCCGTACGCCGGCCAGAGGCCCCTCGAACGGGATACCGGCGGCCATGAGGGCAGCCGAGGCCCCCATGATGGAGATGACGTCGATCTGATGCTCCTGGTCTGCCGAGAGCGCCGTGACGATGACCTGGACGTCGTTACGGAATCCGTCGGCGAACGCCGAGCGGATCGGACGGTCGATCATGCGGGCGGTGAGGGTGGCCTTCTCGCTCGGCCGGCTCTCACGCTTGATGAAGCCGCCCGGCAGACGCCCGGCGGCGTACATGCGTTCTTCGAAATCGACGGTCAGCGGGAAGAAGTCGAGATCCTTCGGCTCCCTGCTTGCTGTTCCGGTGACAAGGACGACGCTATCGCCCTGGCGTACGAGCACCGCTCCGCCGGCCTGCTTGGCAAGCTCCCCGGTCTCGAGCGTGTACTCCTGTCCGTACAGTTCGAACTTCTCAGTTACCTTTCCCATCCTCTTCCTCTTCTCCGGTCCGGCGCCCCCTTGGCGCGGACCTCTCGTCAGCGGGGCCTCGTGCCCCTACGTCAGTGAAGGCGGGGTGTTCCCCGCCTTCACGTGGTACCTGTTCTAGTTGCGGAGCCCAAGCTTCGCGACGATGGCGCGGTATCGCTCGATGTCGTTCTTCTTGAGGTAGTTGAGCAGACGCCTGCGCTGGCCGACGAGTTTCAGCAGCCCTCGACGACAGTGATGGTCGTGTTTGTGGGTGCGGAGGTGCTCGGTGAGATCACGGATGCGC
>DSAI01000107.1 GCA_011372845.1 Actinomycetota bacterium | reverse complement strand
ATCCAAGAGCTGGGACACGGCACGTGAGGCGGGTCTCAAGGTGGCCACGCCGCGCGACGCGGCGGCTGAGGCGGACATCGTGATGATGCTCACGCCTGACGAGACCACCGCCCACATCTACTACTCGGAGATCCACGAGTCGATGACCGAGGGCAAGGTGCTCGCGTTCGCCCACGGATTCAACGTCCACTTCCAGCAGATCGAGCCGCCGGCGGGCGTGGACGTCATCATGATCGCCCCCAAGGGCCCGGGCCACATGGTGCGCCGCACCTTCGTGGAGGGCTCCGGCGTGCCGTGTCTGATCGCCGTGGCGCAGGACGCCAGCGGCAAAGCGAAGGACATAGCGCTCGCGTGGGCCGCCGGCATCGGCGGAGCGCGCGCCGCAGTGATCGAGACCACCTTCGCCGAGGAGACCGAGACCGACCTCTTCGGCGAGCAGGCCGTGCTCTGCGGTGGTCTCACGCACCTCGTGCAGGCGGGCTTCGAGACGCTCGTTGAGGCAGGCTACCAGCCCGAGATCGCGTACTTCGAGTGCATGCACGAGGTCAAACTCATCGTGGACCTCATGTACGAGGGCGGCATGGCCAAGATGCGCGACTCCATCTCCAACACCGCCGAGTACGGCGATTACGTCACCGGGCCGCGTATCGTCACCGACGAGACCCGTGCGGCGATGGCCGAGGTGCTGTGGGACATCCAGAGCGGCAAGTTCGCTCGCGACTGGATCCTCGAGAACCGCGCCGGCCAACCGAGCTTCAAGGCGATGCGCCGGATCCACGCCGAGCACTTCATCGAGGACGTGGGCGGAGAGATGCGCGGGATGTTCGCCTGGATCCGACGCGAGTAGTCTGCGACCACTCGCGCGGCCCAGGCGCTCGGGCATGGAGCAGACGGCAAGGGCCGCTGCTCATGCCCGAGGCTCTGACAGGTACCAAGCGCCGCCTGCCGGGGCGGCGATAGCGTCACAGCGTCGTCCATGGGGGGCGACGACGATACCCCTGAGAGAGGAAGAGAGTCACGATGCAGAAGAAGTACCTGATGACGCCCGGTCCCACGCCGGTGCCGGCGGAGGTCCTGCTCACCCAGGCCGCTCCGATCATCCACCACCGCACGCCGGACTTCTCGGCCGCATTCAAGCAGGCGATCGAGGGATTGAAGTACGTGTTCCAGACCGAGAGCGACGTGCTGCTGTTCGCCTCTTCGGGCACGGGTGTGATGGAAGCGGCTATCGCCAACTCGTTCTGCGCGGGCGACAGTGTCATCGTGTGCCGCAACGGCAAGTTCGGTGACCGTCAGAAGCAGATCGCCGAGGTGTACGGACTCAACGTGATCGATCTCGCGTACGAGTGGACCAGCGTGGTAGACCCCGCCGATGTGGCCACCGCCCTCGCCGAGAACCCCGGTGTGCGCGGGGTCATCGTCACGCAGAGCGAGACGTCTTCGGGCGTGCTCAACGACGTCAAGGCGATCGGCGCCATCGTTCGCGAGTATCCCGAGACGATCCTGATCGTCGACAGCATCACGGGCATCGGCGCGGTGGACTGCAAGACCGACGAGTGGGGTCTGGACATCGTGATGACGGGCTCGCAGAAGGGGCTCATGCTCCCGCCGGGTCTCGCCGCATGCACGGTCTCCGCGAAGGCGTGGAAGGCCTACGAGCGCTCCACGCTGCCCAAGTACTACTTCGACTTCATGAAGTACAAGAAGAACATCGAGAAGGACACCACGCCGTTCACCCCGGCTGTCTCGCTCGTGCTCGGGCTCAACGTGGCGCTGAACATGATCCGCGAAGAGGGGATCGAGAACACGATCGCACGCCACAGCAGGCTGGCCGAGGCCACCCGCAAGGGCTGCGAGGCGCTGGGACTCGAACTGTTCGCCCCCGCCGAGGGTCGCGGCAGCGCGGTCACGCCGGTCTGGGTGCCCGAGGGCGTGGACGGCAAGAAGATCGTGAGCATCCTGAAGAACAAGTACGGCATCACCATCGCCGGCGGCCAGGACGACTACGCAGGTCGCATCTTCCGCGTGGGGCACCTGGGCTACTTCGGCGAGTTCGACATCATCACCACGCTCGCCGGTCTTGAGATGACGCTCGCGGAGCTGGGCTACGAGTTCGAGCGCGGCGAGGGCATCAAGGCCGCCGAAGCCGTCTTCATGGGGGAGTAGACAGATGAAAGTACTGGTTGCGGACAAGATCTCAGACAGCGGTATCGAGAAGCTCATTGCCGGGGGGTACGAGGTCGACGTGAAGACGGGCCTTGCCGAGGAAGAACTCGTGGCGATCATCCCCGAGTACGACGCCATGATCGTGCGCTCGGCCACCAAGGCCACGCGCCCGATCATCGAGGCGGGCGAGCGGTTGAAGATCATCGGCCGCGCGGGCGTGGGCATCGACAACGTGGACGTGGCTGCGGCCACGGAGCGAGGCGTGATCGTGTGCAACGCACCCACGTCGAACATCGTCTCCGCCGCCGAGCAGACCATCACGCTGATGCTGGCGACCGCGCGCAACACCGCGCAGGCCAACGCCAGCATGAAGCAGGGCAAGTGGGAGCGCTCCAAGTTCACCGGTACCGAGGTGTACGAGAAGACGCTAGCCATCGTGGGCCTGGGCCGCATCGGCACGCTGGTGGCCGAGCGCGCCCGGGGTCTGGGTATGAAGGTCATCGGTTACGACCCGTACACGAGCGAGGAGCGCGCCGCGGCGCTGGGCGTGACGCTCTATGAGACGATCGACGAGCTCCTGCCGTTGGCCGACTTCCTCACGGTGCACCTTCCCAAGACGAAGGAGACTATCGGCATGTTCGGCGCCGAGCAGTTCGCCAGGATGAAGGACGGCGTGCGGCTCGTGAACACCGCTCGCGGTGGCATCTACCAGATGGACGCGCTCGTGGACGCGCTCAAGAGCGGCAAGGTGGCCTCGGCGGGTATCGACGTGTTCGAGACCGAGCCGTGCACCGAGTCTCCGCTGCACGAACTGGACAACGTGGTGCTCACGCCGCACCTCGGCGCTTCAACGGAAGAGGCGCAGGACCGCGCAGGCGATCAGATAGCCGATCTTGTGGCGGCCGGCCTGTGCGGGGAGATGGTGGACACCGCCGTGAACATCGCGCCGGTGGCGCCCGAGGTCATGGAGGCCGTGGGACCGTTCTTGCCGGTAGCCGAGGCACTGGGCACGGGGATCGGCCAGATCGCTCGCGGTCCGGTGAGCGAGGTCGAGGTGCACTTCATCGGGCACCTTGCCGAGCAGGACACGCGTATCCTCAAGACCGCGATGCTCAAGGGGCTGCTGAGCGTGGTGGGCCAGGACATGGTCAACTACGTCAACGCCAACCACTACGCCGAGCAGCGCGGCATCTCCGTGACCGAGAACAAGCGCGTGGAGAGCACCGACTACGTGAGCCTTATGGTCGTTGTCGCCAAGGCGGGCGAGCGCGAGTTCAAGCTAGGCGCCACTCTCATGGGCAAGAAGAACGAGCCGCGCGTGGTGGTGTTCAATGACTTTGCTATCGATATGGCGCCGTCGCACCACATGCTCTTCCTCGAGTACACCGACGTGCCCGGGGTTGTGGGCAAGGTGGGTACCGCGCTCGGCGAGAACGGCATCAACATCGCCTCGATGCAGGTGGGCCGCACGGGTGAGGGCGGCACGGCGCTCATGGGCATCAACGTGGACAGTGCGATCCCGGATGCGTTGATGGACCGCGTCAACGCAAAGGCCGAAGTGTCCGAGGCGTGGAGCGTGGAGTTGTAGGATACTGCGCGTTGACGGGCGCCGATTGGAGTGCCCCGCGCGGGCACTGAGCGGCCGCTGAGCGCCACAAGCGACATCGAGCGAGGGAAGGGGCTCAGGAGGGCCCCTTCCGTTTGTGGGGGCCCGGAAGGGCTGTGTGAGGGGAGCCGTGCTGGGGTTCGCATTCCTGCTTCCTCGGCTCCGGGTGCCTTGTTCGGCGTAGTTCGCGCATCCGCTAAGTTCGACGTTCGCGTTGGTGCGAACTACGCAGTTGGAGACTCTGGGTACCGGTACGCATAGATGCTAACCGCTCGCAGGGTCGGCGCGGCCGTGAGCGCCCTCTCGCGTGCCCCTTTGCGTGCCCCCTGGCGTGCCCGTT
>DSAI01000004.1 GCA_011372845.1 Actinomycetota bacterium | reverse complement strand
TTCGTGGCGATCCTGCTGGCGATGGCGTTCGGAGGTATGGC
Source organism: Actinomycetota bacterium (assembly GCA_011372845.1). GTDB lineage: Bacteria > Actinomycetota > Coriobacteriia > Anaerosomatales > Anaerosomataceae > Anaerosoma. Next base: position 4,124 of record DSAI01000004.1, on the reverse strand, counting down.
CTCATCCACGGCTGGCGGCATCAAGGCGTTCCGCATCGGCGTCACGGTCAAGGGGCTCATCTGGCGCGTGCGGCAGTCGCTTGCGCCGCAGAGCGCGATGATCAGCGGGTCCTACCACCACTTCTCCAAGGCGCCCATGAATGCCGAGATCCTCTCGAGCGCGTTCCTCATCACGTTGCTGTACACGTTCACATACATCACCGGGGGCATCATCGGCATGATGTACGGCTATGCGCCAGCCGAGGCGTTGTTCGAATCCATCTCGGCCACGGCGAACGTGGGGCTCTCCACGGGCGTGACGAGCCCCGCGATGCCCGTTGGGCTGAAGCTCGTGTATATCGTGCAGATGTGGGCCGGCCGGCTCGAGTTCCTGGCGCTCTTCACACTGGTGGCGAGCGCCATCGCGGCAATCCGGGACAGGAGGCGCAGCGCATGAGGCGTATGTGCGTCATGGCGATGCTGCTCCTTGTGACGTGCTCCGTTCCCGCCTTCGCGCACGCCTCCGAACCCGCAGCGGTCTCCATCTCCGAGCTGGTCTCGATGCAAAGCGGCCTGGACGGCGAGCGGGTGCGGTTCTCGGGCGAAGTGGTGAGCGAGCAGCTGCGGGGTGGCGACGGTCACGTGTGGCTGAACGTGCTCTCCGACGGGATCGCCGTTGGCGTGTGGCTTCCGAAGGCCGAGGCTGACAAGGTGACCGCCTTCGGCGATTGGGAGCAGGACGGCGACGTGGTGGAGATCGTCGGCGTGCTCAACGAGGCGTGCGACCAGCATGGCGGCGACCTGGACATCCACGGGGAGAGCGTCACGGTCCTCACTGCCGGAACCCCCCGGGAGCACCCGGTGGCGTGGTGGAAGATCGTTCCCGGGCTCGCCGGGCTGGTGATCGCATATGTGGTGATGTGGCGCATGCGGCGCCGGGAGGAGCGGCCTTCATGACCCGTGTGACCCGCGGTTTCGCCAGCGACAACGCGTCCGGCGCGCATCCTCTGGTGATGGCGGCGATGTCCGAGGCCAACGCCGGGCATGTCCATGCGTATGGCGCGGACCCGTGGACCGGGCGGGCGCACGAGCTCATGCGGCGGGAGTTCGGGTCGCAGGTCGAGACGTTCTTCGTCTTCAACGGCACGGGCGCCAACAGCACGGCGCTGCAGGCGCTGATCAGGTCGTACGAGGCGGTCATCTGTCCCGCGTCCGCGCACATCAACACCGACGAATGCGGCGCTCCCGAACGGTTCACGGGCGGGAAGCTGCTCGCGGTGGAGACGCCCGACGGCAAGCTCACCCCCGCGCTCATCGAGGGTGCGATCACCGGCGTGGGGTTCGAGCACACGAGCCAGCCGGCCGTGGTGTCGATCACGCAGTCCACCGAGTACGGTACGGTCTACCGCCCCGACGAACTCCGCGCGATCGCCGAGACCGCGCACGCGCACGGTCTGCGCCTGCACGTTGACGGCGCGCGGTTGTCGAACGCGGCGGTGGCGCTGGACTGCTCGCTGGGGGAGGCGTGCGCAGGCGCCGACGTACTGTCGTTCGGCGCAACCAAGAACGGGGCGGTGCTGGCCGAGTCGGTGGTGTTCTTCGATCCCGAGCTTGCCCACGGTTTCAAGTACGTGCGCAAGCAGAGCGCGCAACTGGCCTCCAAGATGCGCTACGTCTCAGCGCAGTACGTGGCGCTCCTTGAAGACGGACTCTGGCGTCGCAACGCCGAGAACGCCAACGCCATGGCGGCGCTGCTCGCCGAGCGGGTGCGGGCCGTCCCCGGCGTGCGCATCACGCAGGCGGTGGACGCCAACGAGGTGTTCGCCGTCCTGCCTCGGGAGGTCATAGCCCCTCTGGCCGAGGAGTACGACTTCTACGTGTGGGACGAGCGCGCCGACGAGGTCCGCTGGGTCACGAGTTGGGACACCACGACAGAGGACGTCGAGCGGTTCGCCGTGGCAGTGGCCGAGGCGTGCGCCGGCGCCTAGGGGCAGCTGTCGCGAGCGTGCCGCGGATCCGTCAGACGGCGGAGGCCTCCCGGATCGTCGCCACCACGTCGTCCGCGTGACCCTCGAGCTTCACCTTGTGCCAGGCGCGAGCGATCACGCCTTCCGGGTCGATCAGGAATGTGCGGCGTTTGGCGGTCACACCCAGTACCTCGCGGGCGCCGTACGCGTCGATGATCGACTTGTCCTTGTCGGAGATCATAGGGAACGTGAGATCGAACTTGTCGATGAACTTCTGCTGGATCTCGGGTTTGTCGGCTGAGACGCCCACCACCAGGGCGTTCAAGGACTCCAGTTCGGCACGGTGCTCCTGGAAGTCCTTGGCTTCATGCGTTCAACCCGGGGTGTTCGCGCGTGGGTAGAAGTACACCACCACCCACTTGCCCTGATGATCCGAGAGCCTGAACCGGTCACCGCCGGTGGCCATCGCGTCGATCTCCGGCGCGGGCATGCCTGCTTCGAGCACGACCTGGTCGGCCACAACGCTTCCTCACATCGGGGTCCTCACCATGGTTCGTACCACGCCGCGGCCTCGTGGAGTCGGTATGACCGGTCCTGTCTTGGCGTTGGGTGTAGCATTGCCGCATGCGATTCCTGGTTGACGGCTACAATGTGACCCGGAGCGACCCGGCCACCAAGGACCTCACGCTCGAGGAGCAGCGCGAGGCTCTTGTAGCGCGTCTGGCCGCTCGTCGGCGCCACCTGCTGGGCGACGGCGAGGTGACCGTGGTGTTCGATGGCGTTGCCGGTGGTGGCGCCGCCACCGGGCGCGGAGCGGTGGAGGTCCGCTACGCGCGCAGTCCGGAGAGTGCGGACGACCTCATCGCCCGGCTCGCCGCCAACGGTGACGTGACGGTGGTGACCTCCGATGGCGGGCTGGCGCGCAGGGTGGAGAGCACGGGTGCGGCCGTGGTTCCCTCGGCCAGGTGTTTCGAGGGCGCGCACGGACGGAGACGCCGCGGCGGCCGGTATCCGGCGTCCACCGTCGGGCTGCCGGCAGGAGCGAACGAGATAACGCGCGAACTGAAGGACCTCTGGCTGAAAGACGGGGAGTGAGCGATGCCGGGTATCGGGGTTGCGGTCAACATCGTGGCGGTGCTTGCGGGCACCGCGATCGGGCTCGTGTTCGGCCGCCTCATCTCCGAGCGGTTCCGTGCGATCGCCTACTCGGGGATCGGACTTGCCGTCTTCGTCATCGGTGTCGCGATGGCGTTGGGCGGGCTTGGTGATCTAGGGGCGACGGCCATCGGAGACTACTCGGCGCTGGTGCTCGTGGGCGCGCTCGTGGTGGGTTCCATCACCGGTGAGGCGATGCGCATCGAGCACTACCTGGAGCGTTTCGGCTTGTGGCTTCAGGAGAAGGCGTACCGCGCGCCTATGCTCGCGCCAGGCAAGGTCGACCAGCCGGGCGAGAAGGGGCACACGCTGGTGGAGGGTTTCGTTGCGGCGAGCCTGCTCTTCTGCGTGGGTGCGATGACGGTGCTCGGTTCGCTCCAGGACGGTCTGGGCGACCCGTCGCTCCTCTATCTCAAGGCGTTGCTGGACGGGATCGCGTCGATGGCGCTGGCCACGACGCTCGGCGCCGGGGTGGGCCTCTCGGTGATCCCCATCCTCCTCATCCAGGGCGGCATCGTGCTGGCAGCCACAGGCGTGGAGCCGTACATCACGCCTGCCGTGGTGGCGTCGATCGAGGCTGTGGGGGGCGCGCTGATCCTTGCCATCGGCCTGGACCTCGCACAGATCAAGCGGCTTCCTGTGGGGAACATGCTGCCGTCGGTGTTCCTGGCGGCCTTCCTCGCGCTGATCCTCGTGTGAGCCGGTACACTCTTTGCCCGGGCGCGAGCGAGAGGATCGTGCGCCTCAGGCCTGCTCCCGCCACCCGCTCACGGTGAAGGCGCTGGGGCACAGGTCGGAAAGCGCGCACTGACCGCAGATCGGCCGCTTGGCATCGCAGATCGCGCGCCCGTGCTCGATGAGCCGGTAGGTGAGCGCGCCCCACTCCTCCCTGAGGAAGAGCGCCATGAGGTCGCGCTCCACCTTGTTCGCGTCCTTCTCGCCGGAGAACCCCAGGCGGTGCGCAAGTCTGAACACGTGCGTGTCCACCGCGATCCCCTCGGCCTTCCCGAACGCGTTGTACAG
>DSAI01000182.1 GCA_011372845.1 Actinomycetota bacterium | reverse complement strand
TGCCACGCTCGGCGGGGAGCTCGCCACCTATGTGACGGATCACGCCCGCGAGCGTGGCTATCACCTGCGCACGCGCCCGAACGTCTCGTTCGTCGTGCACGACGACCTGCGACTGGGCCGCTTCCGCGTGAGTGCGTCGCTCACCGAGGAGTCCGAGCCGGTGGACGCGACAGCGATGCCGGACCCGGTGCGGACCGACGGAGGAGCCGCCCTCGCCACTGTCACCATGAGCGATCTCGGGCACGACGTCGTCCTCAGCGGCGACGAGGTGATCGTGGGTCGCCTTGCCGAGTGCCAGATCCACATCGCCGACGCCAACGTCTCGCGCCGTCATGCCGCGTTCATGCGCCTCGACGAGGGCTGGGTCATCGTCGATCTGGGCTCCACCAACGGCACACGCGTCAACGGCGAACCGGTGGAACGTCGGCGGCTGCACGACGGGGACGTCATCGAGATCGGTCTCGTCCGTCTCGTGTACCACGAGCCGAGGGGGTGAGTCATGGTCGACATCGTCCTGCTGTTCGGGCGGATCGTGCTGATCGGACTTCTCTACCTCTTCCTGCTCGCCGCGATCAGGTCGGGCATCGGCAAGGTGAGAGGCGGCGTGCGTCGGCCTGCGAGCGGACTCGCCCTGCGTGTCACCCGCGGACCGCGTGAACTGACCGGTGTCACGGTGCCGCTCAGCGGACCGGTTCTCATCGGCCGCTCTCCCGACGCGGACCTCGTGATCGCCGACGACTTCGTGTCGTCCACCCACGCGAGAGTCGTGATGTCCGACAACGGCTTCATGGTCGAGGACCTCGATTCCACTAATGGGACCGTCGTCAACGGCCAGCCGGTCACGCGGCCCATGCCGCTGTCGGCGGGCGATGCGATCGAGCTTGGCCGCAACCGGATCGAGGTGGTCAGGCTATGAGCGCCCAGGGCGACTCGCGCTACGCCGGCGACAGCCACGTTGGCAAGGTACGGTCGGTGAACGAGGATGCGTTCCTGCTCGCACCGCCACTGTTCGCCGTGGCCGACGGACTGGGCGGCCACCAGGCCGGCGAAGTGGCCAGCTCGCTCGCCATCGACACGCTGCTTGAAGCGGCGCCGCGCTCCGGCGACCTCAAGGCCCTCGGTCGCGCGGTACGGCAGGCGAACACCGCGGTGATCGATGCCGCAGCGTCTGGCCGGGGCCGCTCGGGCATGGGCACCACGCTCACCGCCGCGATGGTGGAGGGTACGCGCCTGACCGTGGCCCATGTGGGCGACAGCCGCGCCTACCTGCTGCACCTCGGGACCCTCGAGCAGCTCACCGAGGACCACTCGATGGTGGCCGATCTGGTCCGGCAGGGACGCATCACCGCCGAGGAATCGCGATCGCACCCCAACCGGAGCGTCATCACACGCGCGCTCGGGTCAGACCCCAATATGCTCGCCGACACCTTCGAGGCCGAGGCAGCAGCCGGAGACCGGCTGCTGCTTACAACGGACGGCCTCACCTCGATGGTACGTGACGAGGACATCGAGCACGTGTTGGCCACGGCACCCACGCCTTCCGCCGCCGTGAGCGAGCTTATCGACAGCGCCCTGGAGGCCGGCGGTCAGGACAACGTCACCGTAGTGGTAGTGGACATCGGGACTCGCCCCCGTCGTGCCGGCGGCTCGGGCGCGCGCCGGTGGGGCGTGCGGCTGCTCTGGCTGCTTGCGGCGCTCGCGGTGGTGGGGGCGGCGGTCTTGGTCGCCGACTCGTATGCGAGTTCGAAGGCGTACGTGATCGACGAGGGCGGTTACGTGGCGATATACGAAGGCGTCCCGGGCACGTTCGCGGGTCTCAGTCTCCACGAGCGCTCCGAGATCACCACGGTGCCGGTGAGCGCCCTGAGCCCGATCATGGCGGCCCGTCTCTCCACCGGAATCCAGCTGGACGGCCTCGCCGAGGCGCGTGACCTGGTGGAGACCTATCGGGCGTTGGCGGAAGAAGCCTCCGCAACGCCGACCCCATAGGCAGCCATGAAGAGCAGGCGTGACACCGAGCTCTTCCTGCTTCTCGCAGCCGCGCCTGCGGTCGTCGTGCTGTTCGCCCTGGTCAAGGGGTCGGCGGGCGGCACCGTGGCGATAGGCGACCTCCTCGTGCCGCTGGGCCTCTTCGCCTGCTTCCTCGCCGCGCATGTGGCCGCCCGCTTCCTGGCCCGCGGCGCCGATCCGGCGCTCATGCCCATCACGTTCCTGCTCACCGGGATCGGGCTCGCGACGATCACGCGACTCGACCCCGAGCTTGCCGGCAGCCAGGTCCTCTGGGTCCTGGCGGGTATCGCCGCACTCATCGCCACCCTGGCCGTCGTCCCGTCCCTCGAGCGCCTGGGCCGCTACAAATACACGATCGCACTCGCGGGCATCGTGTTGTTCGTGCTGCCCGCCCTCGTCGGCGTGGAGGTCAACGGCGCCAAGCTGTGGCTCCGGTTCGCGGGATTCTCGTTCCAGCCGGCCGAGGTGGCCAAGATCCTGATCGTCGTGTTCCTCGGCGCCTACCTTGCCGAGAAGCGCGAGGTCTTGTCGGTGGCCACCACACGGATTCTTGGCGTATGGCTCCCGCCGGCGAAACACCTGGGGCCGCTGCTGATGATGTGGGCGATCAGCCTCGTCGTCCTCGTTGCCGAGAAGGACCTGGGTTCGAGCCTCCTGTTCTTCGGGACCTTCCTGGTGATGCTCTACGCCGGCACGGGCAGGCCTGCATACGTCCTCACCGGGTTGGGGCTCTTCGCGGCGGGAGCGTCGGCGGCATACATGATGTTCGCGCACGTCCAGCAGCGTGTCGCCATCTGGCTCGACCCTTTCGCCGACGCCGCAGGCCGCGGCTATCAACTCGTGCAGTCGTTGTTCGCGCTCGCGGACGGGGGTGTGATCGGGCTCGGCATCGGACGTGGCCTGCCCGGTCGCATCCCCTTCGTGGAGACCGACTTCATCTTCACCGCAGTGGCCGAGGAGCTCGGGCTTCTGGGTGGTGCCGCGCTTGTGATCGCGTACCTGGTCTTCTGCATGCGGGGACTCGCCACCGCTACACGCGCGCGCTCCGACGCTGCGGCCATCATGGCCACGGGACTGGTGGCGACCCTCGGCCTGCAGGCGTTCGTGATCATCGGCGGCGTGACCCGCCTGATCCCGCTGACCGGCATCACTCTGCCGTTCGTGAGTTACGGCGGCAGCTCGCTGCTCTCCAACTTCATCCTCCTCGGGTTGCTCATGCGCGCCGGTGACGCCGGGACCGGCGGCGAGACGGAGATCGCGGTGACCGGCGACGCCGGGTTGCTGGGCCGGCTCGCTCTCACCCGCCGGCTCACGGGGGTGGCGGGATTCCTGGCCGTGCTGATGGTGGCGCTCGTGGTCAACCTCACCTACGTGCAGGTAGTGGCCGCCGCCGACCTCAAGTCGAACCCCGCCAACACCCGCGGTCTCACGGCCGAGCTCAAGCAGGAGCGGGGAGCCATCATCACCTCCGACGGCGTGGTCCTGGCCAGATCGGTGAAGGACGGTTCTGTGTACGTCCGGGAATACCCGCAGGGGACGAGCGCCGCTCACGTGCTCGGCTACTACAGCATCCGCTATGGGCGGGCCGGCATCGAGGCCGCCGCCAACGAGGCGCTGTCGGGCAAGCGCGACTTCGCCACCTTCGCCGACATGATCGAGGCTGCCGCCGGCACCCCGGTAGCCGGAAGCGACGTCCGGCTGACGATCGACTCGCGCGTGCAGGCGGCTGCCGAGACGGCCCTGGGCGACCAGCGCGGCGCCTGCGTGGCGATCGACCCCTCCACCGGGGCGGTGCTCGCATACGCGTCGAACCCCGCGTACGACCCGGCCGCGATCGATGAGGAGTGGGAACGGCTTTCGAGCGACGGGAGCGGGGCGCCTCTCCTCGACCGCTCCGGGTCGAGCCTGTACCCGCCTGGATCGACATTCAAGGTCGTCACGCTCTCGGCAGCCCTCGAAAGCGGCATGGCGAGCCTCGACACCACATACACAGGCCCCGCACGTATCGACATCGGCGGTGCCCCCGTGACCAACTACGGAGGCAGCTCGTACGGCGCTATCGACCTCCGCAAAGCGACCGCGAGCTCGGTCAACACGGTGTTCGGGCAGCTCGCGCGCGATATCGGCGCAGGCGTGCTCGTGGACCAGTGCGAGGAGTTCGGCAT
>DSAI01000009.1 GCA_011372845.1 Actinomycetota bacterium | reverse complement strand
CGTGGTCTGACACGACTAAGGGGTGGACAGATGGACAGCATCGACGAACTGGATATGTTCGAGGCCGACCGGCGGCTGGCCCTCTACAACGAGTATCGGGATGCCGCTCGTGTCTTCACCTACTACATCGAGACGGAGCTTCGCGCATACCTCGCCAACGGCGTGGATGTGGAGCCCGTGAACGGTCCGGGCGGGCTGTACTTCAAGGTCACGCTCACGGACGTGTGGATCTACGAAGCGGAGCGGATGAACCGTTTCGTTCCCGAGGCCGTCATCTATTCGGTGAACGACGTGCACGTGCAGACGCTCAAGGGCGAGGAGTAGTCGCAGATGACGGCTACCGGCCGGCCGGCCCCGGACTCTCCTGAACAGGCGGCTCAGCGCGCGGAGAGGCTTCGCGCGGAGATCCGGCATCACGCGTGGCGCTACTATGCGCTCGACGCCCCCGAGATATCCGATGCCGCATATGACGGTCTGGTGCGCGAGCTCGAGGCGATCGAGGACGCGTACCCAGAGCTCGTGACGCTCGACTCGCCCACGCAGCGTGTCGGCGCGCCGCCGTCGGAGGCGTTCGCGCCGGTGGAGCATGCCGAGCGCATGTACTCGCTGGACAACGCAATGGACCTGGACGAGCTCGACGCGTGGCTCGAGCGTGTGGGCCGCGAGACAGGGGGCAGGGACGTCGCCTTTATGTGCGAGCTGAAGATCGACGGCAGCTCGCTCGCACTCACGTACGAGGGTGGGGCTCTCCTCCGCGCGGCGACACGAGGCGACGGCACCACCGGCGAGGACGTCACGGCGAATGTCCGCACGATCAAGGACGTGCCCCTGCGCCTTGTCCCTCGGCAGGCAGCCGAAGCCGAGGCGGCGCCGGGTGGCGTGACCCCAGCCACCGACCGCCTCGAGGTGCGGGGCGAGGTCTATATGCCGAAGCGCAGCTTCGAGCGTCTGAATGCCGAGCAGGAGGACGCCGGGCTGCAGCCCTACGCCAACCCGCGCAACGCCGCGGCAGGCGCCGTTCGTCAGAAGGACCCCGCTGTGACCGCCTCACGTGATCTCGCCACGTTCATGTACCAGGTGGTCGATCCGCGCCGACTGGGTCTCTCGGGGCAGAGGGAGGCTCTTGAGTGGCTCCGCGACGCAGGCTTCCGGGTCAATCCGGACATCGAGCTGTGCGGATCGGCGGAAGAGGTGCGCGCGTTCTGCCGGGCCGCTGTCGAGCGCAGGGGCGACCTCCCCTACGAGATCGATGGCGTGGTCGTGAAGGTGGACTCCTTCGCCCTGCAGTCGGAGCTGGGGTTCACGAGCAAGGCGCCGCGCTGGGCCATCGCTTTCAAGTTCCCTCCCGAGGAGAAGACCACCGTGTTGCGTGACATCCGTGTACAGGTGGGCCGCACGGGCGCCCTCACACCGGTAGCCGAGTTCGATCCCGTGCTCGTGGCGGGTTCCACCATCGCTCGGGCCACGCTCCACAACGAGGACGAGGTGCGCCGCAAGGGTGTGCGCATCGGGGACACCATCATCGTCCGAAAGGCCGGAGACGTGATACCCGAGGTCGTCGGCCCCGTGGAGCGTCTTCGCAACGGGACCGAGCGTGTGTGGCACATGCCTGCCACGTGCCCGAGCTGCGGTCATGAAGTGTGGCGCGAAGAGGGCGAGGTGGTGCCCCGGTGCACCAACGCCGGCTGTCCCGCGCAGCGGCTCGAGCGCCTCGGCCACTGGGCGTCGCGGGGTGCGCTCGACATCGACGGCATGGGCACCGAGATCATCTCGCGGCTCGTGGAGCGCGGACTGCTGCACGACGTCGCCGACTACTACTCGCTCAGCTTCGAGGATCTTGCGTCTCTCGATCTCGGGAGGGTCAAGAAGGACGGCTCGGCGATGCTGTTGGGCGAGACGGTCGCGCGCAAGCTGATCGCGAGCATCGAAGCGAGCAAGGACCGGCCTCTGAAGCGGCTGGTGTTCGGCCTCGGGATACGGCACGTGGGCACGACGGTGGCCGAGGCGCTCGCCGGTGCGTTCGGGACGCTCGACGCACTGCTCGGCGCGTCGGAGGATGACCTCGCGGCGGTGGACCAGGTGGGTCCGGCGATCGCCGGGTCGGTGCGCGCGTTCGCGGACAACCCCGCCAACATGGATATCGTGGAGCGGTTGAAGGCGGCCGGCGTGAGGACGGCGGATGAGGGCACGGGTCCGCGGCGCGAACAGACGCTTGCGGGAACCACCTGGGTGCTGACCGGCGCACTGGATCGCCTCACGCGGGCCGAGGCGACCGCGGAGCTCAAGGAGCTCGGAGCCAAGGTGAGCGGCAGCGTCAGCAAGAAGACGTCCTACGTCGTGGTGGGTGCCGACCCGGGCAGCAAGTATGACGATGCGCTTCGCCTTGGTGTGCGGGTGCTATCAGAAGGCGAGCTGCTGGAGACGCTGGAAGACGGCGCGGTACCGGGGGACGCCACGTGATGTCGCCTCTCGCCCGACGATGTGACCGGGTGCGGGCGTCGTGAAGCAGAGGCCACCGCTCTCGCTCAACCCACGCGCGTGCGACCGCTGCGGCGCGTGTCTCGCCGTCTGCCCGCATGACGCTCTCCGGGTGGGCAGGACGTACCTGCAGGTCGACTGGAAGCGGTGCGACGGGTGCGGCGCTTGCGCGAAGGCATGCCCTCGTCGCGCGATCGTGTCGAGGCCGGAACAGCGGACCGCCGCTGCGGGCGGGGAGCGATCGCGCCCGGAACCCGCGCCGCGCAAGAGAAGCGGCGCGACAGCAACGACTTCAGGGACACCGCGTGCGAGGAGCGCCCAGGCCAGGAAGGAGACGGCCGCGCGGAAAGAGGCGGCCGCCGTGACGCGAACCTCCAGGGGCGGGTCGCGCGGCGGTTTCCAGTGGACGCTTCTCGAGGCGGCGGCGATGCTATCGGTCACCTTCTCGATGTTCATGGTGAAGGAGGCGCTGTCGAGCATCGGGTGGGTCGAGACGCTCGGGCCTGGCGCCCGACTGCCGTTGCGGGTGTCGGTCCTTGCGCTCTACTACGCCGCGCAGATCGGGGTGATCGTCTGGCTTGTGCGACGAAGGGGAGGGGACGTGTTCGCCGCGCTCGGCCTCCGGCATGAGTCGCGGACGTTCCGCGGTGTGGCCGTCTCGGTCGGCCTGGTGATCGGCGGTCTCGCCCTCACGCGTTCGGTGGCCTCGGCGTACGCCTACTTCACACGCGAGATCGGATTGCTCCCGCGTTCGGGCACCGACATGCTGACGCTCTTCGGCAACGACGTGGCGGGCCTTGTCCTGGCGATCCTCATGGTGGTGCTCGTGGGTCCCGTGGTGGAAGAGGCGGTGTTCCGGGGCGCGCTGCAGGAGGGCATCGCGGCGCGAGCGGGCATGTGGCCCGGGATCGTCCTTCAGGCGGCGCTGTTCGCGGCTTTCCACCGCAGTTGGTGGCTGCTGTTCCCGATGTTCGTGCTCGGTGTGGTCTTGGGGTGGCTGGCCGAGCGGACTGACAGCCTGTGGCCGCCGATCGCGCTCCATGCCCTCTACAACGCCATCACCGTGGCTGCCGTGTTCCTGGTGTCGGGCGCCGCCTGACGGGGATATATTTTATGGAGTGTCCTTGCTCTCCCGGGGGGGTGGCCGTCATGACGGAGTGCGAGCATCTCGTCACGTGCGCGTTCTTTCACGACCGACTGGCGAAGATGCCCTCGATGTCGCTCATGCTCAAACAGCGGTACTGCGAGGGCGAGTGGGCCGACAACACGCGGTGTGCCCGGCGGATCGTGGCCGTGAAGGTGGGTCTCGGCGATGTGCCGGACGACCTCTACCCGGCGGAGGTCTACCGGGTGAAAGGCATCACCGGGGTGCCGCCGAGCACGATCACCGGTGGCGGGCCGGACGCTCGAAGTAGTGAAGACGACCTCTGATTTCGCTTGGGGTAACCGGGGAATTCCCGTATACTAATGGTCAGCCGGAATGTCTGAGCCGAGATCGACAGGGGGGGACCCCGATGGCCGACTGCGAATGCCTGTCCAAGTGCCCGTTCTTTCATGACCAGATGAGCAACATGCCCTCGACAGCCGAGCTTGTGAAGAAGCAGTACTGCTCGGGACCGAACGCCGACAACATGAAGTGCGCGCGGCACATGGTCTTCGTGGTGCTGGGCCGCGATGGTGTACCGTCCGACCTGTACCCGTCGGAGACG
>DSAI01000140.1 GCA_011372845.1 Actinomycetota bacterium | reverse complement strand
CTGTGTGTCTGATGGGCGCATATCGATAGAGCCTCCTGTGTTGACGGCTGGCTGACGCGTCCGCGCGCGGTACGCGTGTGTTGCAGAGCGGGTTTGCATGTCGCGCGGCGAAGCCTGGTCAGGGGGACGGTGCGGACGGCCGCAATGGGGCTCCGACGACACCGCTCCTGCGCTCTCGTATCGAGCGCCTGGGTAGCGCGGGTCGCGTTCCGGACTCCCTGATTATAGCGTATGGGTCCTCAGCACCCGGTCTGAGCGGCCGTGATGAGCGGTGATGTGCGCCTGTCGGCCCCATGGGGGATACTGACGAATGGACGCTGTTGTGCCGGCGCTGCGCGTCCGCGCCCGATCCGAAAGGGATCCCGCATGTCTGAGCCGCTACCCGGACTGCTCCTCGGCAAGAACACCGTCGATGAGGGGGTCCGCCTGCTCCCCGCGATGGCCAACCGACACGGTCTTGTGGCCGGGGCCACCGGCACGGGCAAGACGGTGACCCTGCAGGTGCTCGCAGAGTCGTTCTCGTCGATCGGCGTGCCGGTGTTCGCCGCCGACATGAAGGGCGACCTCTCGGGCATCTCGCAGGCGGGCGGCGACCACAAGAAGGTGACCGAGCGCCTCGAACTGCTCGGACTCACCGGCACCTGGGGCTTCCACGGCTCCCCGGTGACGTTCTGGGACGTCTTCGGCGAGCAGGGACACCCCGTGCGCACGACCGTCTCCGAGGTGGGACCGCTGCTCCTCGGCAGGATGCTCAACCTGAACGACATCCAGGAGGCCGTGCTCACCGTCACGTTCCGCGTGGCCGACGAGAACGGTCTGTTGCTGCTCGACATCAAGGACCTGCGGGCGATGCTCAAGTACGTGGCCGACAACGCCCGCGAGATCGGCACAACGTACGGCAACATCTCCCCGGCGAGCGTGGGCGCCATCCAGCGCGCGCTGCTCACGCTCGAGGAGCAGGGCGGCGACCGCTTCTTCGGCGAGCCAGCGCTCGACCTCTTCGATTTCATCCAGACCGACAGCAACGGCAAGGGCATAGTGAACATCCTCGCCGCTGACCGGTTGATGAGCTCGCCGCGCCTCTACTCCACGATGCTGCTGTGGCTGCTCTCGGAGCTCTTCGAGCGGCTGCCCGAGGCGGGCGACCTCCCCAAGCCCAAGCTGGTGTTCTTCTTCGACGAAGCGCACATGCTCTTCGACGACGCGCCCGTCGCGCTCCTGACCAAGATCGAACAGGTGGTGCGTCTCATCCGCTCCAAGGGCGTGGGCGTCTACTTCGTCACGCAGAACCCCGTGGACATTCCCGACACGGTGCTCGGCCAGTGCGGCAACAAGGTGCAGCACGCGCTGCGCGCGTATACGCCGCGCGAGCAGAAGGCCGTGAAGGCGATGGCCGAGACCTTCCGCACCAACCCCGACGTGGATGTGGAGACGGTGGTCACCGAGCTCAAGGTGGGCGAGGCGTTGGTGTCGCTCCTTCAGGCCGACGGGTCGCCCATGCCGGTGCAGCGCACGATGATGGTGTCGCCCCACGGGCGGATCGGCGCGATCGCCCCGGCCGAGCGCCAGGCGGCCATCGCCGGCTCACTAGTGGCCGGGCACTACGAGGCTGCCGTGGACCGCGAGAGCGCACACGAGGTGCTCAAAGCGCGTGCGGAGGCAGCCATCGCGGCCGAGGAGCAGGCTGCCGCCGCGGCGGAGGCGGCCGAACTCGAGGTGAAGGTGCCCAAGACGCAGTCGGGGCCGTTCAGGAAGACGAGCACGTCCTCGCGCAAGGACACGCCGCTGGAGGCGTTCACCAAGAGCGCTACACGCGCGATCGGCAGCCAGGTGGGACGGCAGATAGCGCGTGGCATCCTGGATACCATCCTGGGGTCGAAGCGATAGCGCTCTCGCCGGATGTGGCGGAGCGAGACGGTAAGGAGTGGGATCACGATGAGTGACGAACAGGAGACCACAGGGCAGCAGACCGGGGCGACGCCGGGTCAGGGAACGGCCGAGGCCACCCAGGAGCAGCGCTCGGAGGCGACGCAGGCCTGGCGCGAGGTGGTGACCGAGCTTGACGCGCTCGGAGACGCTCTCGGCAGATGGCTCAAGGCCGCCGTGAACGACCCCGAGAACAAGCAGCGGCTCGAGGATCTGTTCGGGCGGCTGGAGGGGCTCGCAAACGACGTGAGCGGCACCGTGAAGGGTGCCGTGGACGCCGACGTGGGACAGTCTTTCAAGGAGGCCGCCGACAAGACCGGCGAGGCGTTCAAGGCCGCAGGCGAGAGGGTGTCCGAGGAGGTTGGACCGCGGCTCGCGGGCGCGTTCAAGACGATGGGCGAGAAGCTGCGCCAGGCTGCCGACAAGATGGAGTCGAAGGCGGACGAGGTCGTGCCGGAGGCGTCCCCAGCATCCGGTGGACCGACCACTGAGAGCGGCGAACCCGACCAGACCGACTGATCGACAACGGAGACCTGCATGCCCCGGTGTTCCTACCACCCCAACGTTGAGACGAACGTACGATGCGTCGAGTGTGAGCGGCCTATCTGTCCCAAAGACTTCGTGTCCACGCCTGTCGGCTACAAGTGCCCCGATTGCGCGCGGCAACTGCCCTCGGCCCGGCGCACCGTGAAACCACGGCAGCTAGTGCTGGCAACGCTCGCCGCGCTTGGTGTGGGTGTGGGCGGCATGTTCCTGGTGGGTCTGCTCGGCATCGGCTACTGGATCGTCACGATCCTGCTCGGCATGCTCACGGGAGAGGCGGCGCGCCGGGCGTCGGGCGGCCACCGCACCCGCCCGATCGCGGCGGTTGCGGGCATCGGCATGGTCCTGGGCGCGATCCTCAGCGGCGCCGGGTTCGTGGCGATGGTGCTGGGCGCCGCTGCCGCCTCGGTGTCCGTGCTCTCGGGAAGGTGGTGAGGCGCGTGTCGGCGCCGGTGCTCGCTACGTTCAAACCCGCCCGCTCGTACGGGTGGGTGTGGCTGCTCGCGATCCTCCTGTTGGTGGCTGCGTCAGTGCTGCCGGTGTTCCGACTCGGCGATATCCCACCTGACGAGCGCATCGCCATCTGGATCACGATCGCGATCATGGTGCCGTTGATCGCGTTCCTGCTGGCCACGCTCGCCTCGATTCCTGCGATGCGATATGACCTCACCAACGACGAGCTGCTGCTCTCGTGCGGACCGCTTTATCGCTATCGGGTCCCGTACGCCGAGGTCAGCGATGTCCGCCGGACCACGCTCACGCCCACGCTCTGGTCGAGCATGCGGATGCCCGGACTGGCGCTTGGCGGCGTGATGTATGCCGACATCGGTACGGTGAAGATGTGCGCCACCCGCATGTCGCGCGACATCTTGCTGGTGACCGCCGGAAAGCGCCGCTACGGGCTCACGCCGGCCGATGAGGCGGGCTTCATGGCCACGCTTGCGCCGCTCTTGCCGCCTCAGCAGCACGCCACGGAGCGCTGACATGCATCCGATAGTGCCGATGGCGGTCATCACCGTCGGCTTCTCCGCTCTCTTGTGGTGCGGCATGCTGTGGCTGTACTCGGGGCGCACCATGCGGTTCGTGCGGCTGGTCTGGTTCGGCCTCCCGCTCTCGGCGATCGTGAACCTGCTCGTGAAGGGCCCGCTCGGTGCGGGCGGGGGTGATCTCGCCGGGATCGAGCCGGGACTCGGACTCGATACACCGGTGTGGTTCCTCATCTTCCTGTTCCTGCTGGCGCCGGTCTTCGAGGAGCTCATCAAGGCGATGCCGGCCGTGTTGCCGCAGGTGCGACGGCGGATGGGGACGGAGGGCGACGCGCTCTGGACCGGCATGGCCCTCGGCATGGGATTCGGTCTGGGCGAGGCGATCTACCTCGCCTGGCAGGTGGTGGCCGCCGGCGCGTACGCGGAGTACCCGTGGTATGCGTTCACCGGCTTCTTCGGTGAGCGGCTGCTCGTGGTCTTCATGCACGCGATGATGACGGGAGTCCTCTTCCGCATCGCACAGCGGGGCCGGCCCGTCCTCGGCTACCTGGCGGCGGTCGGCCTGCACGCGCTGCTTAACTCGGGCGCGATGCTGTACCAGCTCGAACTCGCCCCTGGCTGGGCGGCCAATGCAGCTCTTGGCGTGATGCTGGTCGCATTCGCGCTGCTCTTCGATCGCATCCGGCCCAAGCGAGCCGCGGCCGAGCGTTCCGAGGACACCGTGTACTACTCGTCGGGGTCGTAGCGG
>DSAI01000106.1 GCA_011372845.1 Actinomycetota bacterium | reverse complement strand
GCGTGTCGGGGTAGTCTCGCGCAACGGGTGAGAGGTCCGTGGGATCCGCGTAGCGCAGGTCGCCCGCGGGATCGACCGTCACCCCGTAGTGGATGGTGAACGCCGCGCCGAGTTCGGCGGCCTTCTCGAAGAAGGGGCGGCACGCCGGGTCGGAGAGACGGAATCGGCGGTTGACCGGGTACAGCTTCACGCCTTTAAAGCCCGCCGCCATCTCGCGCTCGAGGAGCTCGGATGCGTCGGGCGTCCGGGGGTCTATGTTGCAGAGCGCCGAGACGCGGCCTGCCGACGCCGCGACGAAGTCGCGCGTGTACTGCGAGTCGGGCCAGACGGACACCACGAGCGCCTTGGCGATGCCTGCGTGGTCGAGGCGCTTCGCGTACCACTCGGCCATGCTCTCTGCGTCAAGGTCCGGCAACACCTCGTTGCGGCGGCCCCAGCGCCCCTTCTCGAGAGCCGCACGCCATCTGGCAGGCACATCGGGGGTACGCTCGACGAACTCCCTGAAGAGCGGAAGGGAGAAGAGATGCACGTGCGCATCGACGATGTCGCCGGGCCGGGTAGGAGGCGCGAGCGCCCTGGAGCCCGCTCGCTCCACGATCACGAGTCGGCGGGCGGCGCGCCGCCGTCCTGCGCTTCCGGCGCCGATGGGGTCGGCGGGGCGGGTGGCGCAACGGGCTGCTGCGGAACGG
Organism: Actinomycetota bacterium; assembly: GCA_011372845.1. Classification (GTDB taxonomy): domain Bacteria; phylum Actinomycetota; class Coriobacteriia; order Anaerosomatales; family Anaerosomataceae; genus Anaerosoma. The sequence continues at coordinate 3,516 of DSAI01000106.1, read as the reverse complement.
GTGGCGCCGCCACCTGCGGCGCTGTCGGCTCAGGCTCGAGCGGCACGACGATCGCCATCACGATGTAGGCGAGGATGAGCCCGCCCACGTCGAGCAGCACGACCAGGCCGATGAAGGCAAGCCGCAACAGCGTGACGTCCACGCCGAAGTACTGCGAGAGGCCGCCGAGCACACCCGCGATCCACTTCTCTGAGCGCGAGCGCGTGAGCTTGCCGCCGGTGCGCTTGATCTCGATGCGGCGCCCCGACTGCGCCCACATGATCAGAGCGATTCCGAGCAGGACGATTCCCAGACCGCCGCGGGCCTTGCCGACGAATCGCCACATCTCCGTGAGCGGCCACGGAACGAGACCCAAGCTCTGCGCACCCAGGAAGAACCCCGCTACCACCAGGATGACGCCCAGGATGATCCACCCGCTGTTGTCGTTCTGGCCCGACGGCTGACCGCCAGGCTGTTGTGTCTCGGACACTCTGATGACCTCCTCGTTGCCTTGGACCGCTAATGATATGAGAGTGTGATGCCGCTGATCCCGGACTCTATCCGGATGTCCCAGAACGGACCTCGGTCCGAGAAGCCCTCGCTATGGTAGATGCGGCGGCCGTCCTCCCGCTGCATCTCCCACTCCCCTTCGGTCTCGATGCCCGACAGGCCATCGCTCATCACCACACGCGCGTTCGCGCCTCGCGGGACACGTACCTCGAGCGCGGAGACACCCGCCTTGATGTCCACTGGGACCCCGTCGCCCCCACCGGGTCCCGGCTCACCGAGGATCAGGGCGCCGTCAGAGACTCCGGAGTCGAGTTCCAGCGCCGTGAGCGTGAGATCACGCAGGTCGAGCTCGTACCCCGACACGCCGGCATTCACATCAAGATCCCATGCCACCGAGCGATCCAGCCTGACGTCGAGCTCCGAAGCCGGCGTCATCGGACCCCAGACGCCTTCCCCGGCGCCGATCCTCACGACCGCCGCACGACCATCCATGTCCACGTCGTACTCAGGTGTGAACGGTGAACGGCCCTCCACCCTCACGAAATCGCGTCCAGCGCCCACCGTCAGATCGCCGGCGGCGCCGGTGATCTCGGCCGTGCCTTCCATGATCCGGCTCACATGGGGCGCCGTATGGTCGAACGCGGTCGCCTCGGCGCTTGAGAACACCGGGGGCCAGCCACGGGTAGGGGTCATCACGAATGCGCCGTAGACCAGCGCCGCGATCACGACCAGGCTTCCCATGAAGCGCACCAGCTCGCTCCTCGTGCCTTTGCCCAGCAGCTCAAAGCCGAGCGCCACGATGAGCGCCGGCCAGAGTCTCAGGATCGAGAGCCAGACGTCCCATCGCACGAATCCGAGCATCTGGGCAAGCAACACGACACCCAGCGTGATGGTCGTGAGCCCTTCGCCGAGGTTGCGGAGCGTCCAGCCGCCGCGCACAGGGCCGAACAGCTGCCGTATCCCGACAGCCACCACGATGAGAGGCCACCAGCGCCACAGACCGACCTCCGGCACGAACTGGCTCACGAGCAACAGCCCGCCGAGCAGGATCAGGCCGACGCGGTCCCACAGCGCGAAGCGCGATCCCGTACGTCCGGGTGGCGGCTCCGCCGGCGCTTCAGGTTGGACCGTCTGCTGAGGGACGGCGGGCGCTTCGCCTGTGTGAGTGTTCGGATCGTCGTTCATAGAGGCTCCCATCGGTGCCGAGTGCTCGCTTCGTCCGGCATCTGCTTCAGGAGGAGGCGCACCCATCGCTGTCTGCATCCGCAGTCCTAGATACCCTCAGACGGGCGATCCTTCTCCTCCGCACCGCATCCACGTGGAACGTGAGGCCTCCGTAACGTATGACCTCTCCGCCAGACGGTATATGGCCGAGCTCGACGAGCAGCCACCCGGCAACCGTCTCGTACTCGTCGGATCCGGGAAGGTCCCACCCCAGTGTCTCGTTGGCTTCGTGCACCGAGAGCAGGCCGTCGATCATCCACTCATCGGGGCCGATGGTGGTGATGTAGCGCCGCTCGCGATCGAACTCGTCCACCACTTCGCCGATGATCTCCTCGACGATGTCTTCGATGGTCACGAGCCCTGCCGTGCCGCCATACTCATCCACGACAATGGCAAGATGGTTGTGGGCGGCCTGCATGTCCTTGAGCATCACGAGGATCGGCTTCGTCTCCGGAACGAACACCGCGGGGCGAACGAAACGGCCGACCTGCTCGTCCATCTTCCCTGCCGAGACGGGACCCACGAGATCCTTCAGCATAGCGATGCCCACGACGGTGTCGGCGTCACCGGTGAACACCGGCAGCCGTGAGAACCCTGACTCCTTGAACACCTCGGTGGCGTCTCCCACAGAGACCGTGTCCTCGAGCATCCTCATATCCACACGGGGGACCATGATCTCCTTGGCTACCATGTCTCCAAGCTCGAAGATCTCATGGATCATGCGCTTCTCGTCGGGAAGGAGCGTCCCCTGCTCTGTGACGAGAAGCTTGATCTCTTCCTCGGTCACGCCGGGGCGGCCACACCCCGGACGAACGCCGAGAAGTCGCGCGACTACGTCCGTGGAGCGCGTGAGGATCCAGATAAGTGGAGCGGCCACCGCCTGCAGCAGGCTGATGGGACCAGCGACCACCTTGGCCACGCTCTCGGCACGTTGAAGGCCCAGCCGCTTTGGAGCCAGCTCTCCGACCACGAGCGTGACGTACGAGATCATCAGCGTGACGAGGAACACCGCGAGCCCTGCGGCCACGCTGCTCACCCATGGCACGCCGAGCGATGAGAGCCAGCCGGCCACCGGGTCGGCCAACGTCACTGCAGCCGTGGCGGAGGCGCCGAAACCGACGAGTGTGATCCCAATCTGGATGGCGGCCATGAAACGGGACGGGTCCTCCGTGAGACGGAGCACCGTCTGCGCGCTCTTGGAGCCGCTCTCCGCCTCCATCTTGATGACGGCCCTGCGCGCGCTGACCAGCGCGATCTCCGCAGCGGCAAGGAAGCCGTTGAGAATGACCAGGACGAGGATCAGCGCGATCTGTCGGATGACATCACTCATGCGACAAGACTAGCAGGACAGCGCCTCGGCGGCACTGCACAGCCCACCACGATCGGCGCCTCAGTACGCCGGGTTGATCTTGTGTAGGACGAGCGCGATGAGCGCGAGCCTGCGGCCCCTGTCCTGGCAGCTCTCCACAAAGCGTCCGATCGTGTCACGCATCTCGGGAGAAGGCTTGTAGCGGATGAGCCCGCCGGCGATCGCGAGGATCCGGCTGTCGCACAACGCGGCGACCTCCGGCTCCAACTCCTCGGCACGACGTCCAAGGCGTGAAGCCAGGCCCTCGGTATCCAGCACGGCATCGGGGTTCCGATGGAAGAAGACCAGGATGTCCCAGGTGAGAAGCGATCGGACATGCTGATCCACGAACCCCATGACAGCCGGACCGAGTACTCCTTCGAGATCGTACAACTCAGGCCTTCCGCCTCGGTAGCGTAGACATCTTACGTCATTTCGGGCGGGTATGATACCGG
>DSAI01000169.1 GCA_011372845.1 Actinomycetota bacterium | reverse complement strand
GCGTTCGTGCGGCAGATGACGCACCAGGCCGCGCCGAGCGGCGTCGGCTCGATGGCTCGCATGGCGACATTCGAGTTCGCCCGCCTCGCGATCGCGAGGGCGTGAGACTGCCGTGGCGCAGCAAACGGCGGCGAATGAAGTCCTGGGATGGTCAGCGGCGTTCCTCGGCGTGGTCAGCGTGACAGCGATCGCCCGCGCCGGCATCACCGCGACACAGGCCATCTTCTCACCAGGGGAGACGAGGCCGAGCCTGTGGAAGATCGCGAGGCCGGTCATTGCCGCGGCGGTCATCTCGCTCGTCGTGTCGGGCGGGATCCTCGCCGGGATCGCGCAGATGTTCAAGTGACAGAGAGGACACGGAGGCGATGACCACAACAGTGGACACGGAACAGCGCGAGGGCTATCTGGCCCCGTCGCGGATAGCTCTCGGCAAGCAGGTGCTCACACCCAACGTGCCGAGGCACAACCAGATCTACATGTACTACGTGCTCGGCAGCGCGCCCTTCGCCGCGATCGTTGCCGCGATCGCCACAGGCGTGGTGTTCGTCGGGCTGCTCGCTGCGGGGCTGTGGATCATGACCGGATGGGGACTTGTCACCGATTCGGTGGCCGACGTGACGGTGGCCGACTTCCTCAAGAACTCCCTGCGCTGGATCCGTGAACCGAAGCGCTACTACCTGAAGATCGAGAAGGGCGAAATCACTCATGGCGAAGCCTAAGGCTCCCGCGGCCGACACGATGGCGGATCTGATCCCCGTGACCGACGTGCTCAGATCGACCGCTGGCGACTACACGGTGCTCACGGACGGCACCTATGCGGTGCACCTGCGTGTGTAGCCGCAGGATATGACGCTCAAGGACGCCGGCGGGATCGCGGCCAACTTCGACGCGTTCCAAGCGGCGTACAACAGCGTGACGGTCAGCGTGCGAATCTACATCGGCCCGCGCGCGGCCGACCTCGAGGAACAGATGAACCACCTGCGCACGCTGATGGAAAAGGCCGCCACGAGCGGGCGACGAACGCTCATCGCTGACCAGATCGAGTTCGTCGCGGATCTGATGAGCAAGGGCAATGCGGCCGAGCGGGACTTCTTCTTCATCCTGACGACAGCTCCAGGCGCAACGGAGCAGCAGCGGAACGACCTGTTACCGAGACCCGCAACTTCATCGCGACGCTCGACGCGCGTGGGATCTCCGCAAGCTGGATGAGCGCGGCTGATGTCATCAACACGCTCGTGCGTTTCAGCCTGCCATCCCCCGCCGTCACGCTGCCTTCCGGTGACCCGTCATTGAACATCGCGCCGCTCGTCGGCGCTTGAAGAGGAACGAGGACGCCTCATGGCACGCAACAAGGGTCCCGCAACCGATCAGGTCACGCAGATTCTGCCGAACACGCACCTGCGCGAGCTCATCGCTCCTGTGATCGCCGACTTCTCCGACAAGAGCGCGTGTAGGTTTGGCGATCAGTACATGGCCGTGCTCGTGGTGACGAAGTACCCGGCGCGGCTGCCAGCTGAATGGCTGTCGCGCATCCGGCTTCCCGGTGTCACCGTCCACATCGACGCGGTGCGCCGTAACGCGGCCGAGTTCAACCGCATCGTGTCCGACTCCCTGTCGGGGTGGAGCTTCCAGGCCGAGAGCCGCAACAAGGGCGCCTACGAGCGCATGCAGGCCTCGGCGAAGCGAGACCAGGCCTCGGAACTCCTGCACCTGTCCGATGCCGAGAACCAGGCGATGTTCGACTCCGTCGTGTCGTTCATCGTGACCGCCGAGAGCGCCGAAGGGCTGACCGCGCGCGTCAAAGAGGTGCAGGGGCGCCTCGCCGCCAACCAGATCATCGCCCAGCGGCCGTGGTTCCTGACCAAAGACGCCATGCTGCACTCCAGCCCGTACGGCCACCGCTCGGCGCGACTGCACGAGCTCTACGCGATGCCCATGCCCTCGAGCACGCTGGCGGCGGCCGCACCCTTCTCAGCAGCGGGTATCAACGACGGCCACGGCAAGGTCTACGGGCTGGACACGACCGGCGGCGTCGTGGTGACCGATCGCTGGCGGTTCGGCTCGTCGGGCTTCACCGATCGCTCCAACGCCAACATGGTCGTGCTCGGCAACGCCGGTGGTGGCAAGTCCACGTTCATGAAGCTGGACATCCTCATGGAGTACATGGCCGGCACCAAGGTCATCATCATCGACCCGGAGGATGAGTACCGCGCACTGTGCGCCCGCATCGATGGCCAGTGGCTCGACGCCGGCAACAGCGGTGCGACGATCATCAACCCGCTCGAGGTTTGGGCCACCGAGGCCGTGGCAGACGACGAGGAAGAGGCCGACGCGAGCCGTTTCAATCCGGTGGCGCGGCACCTGGAGTTCCTGAAGACCTTCTTCGCCCTGCAGCTGCCGGACGGCTACACTGCGCGCGAGATCCTCGAGATCGAGGTCCGCGAGCTGTACTGGGCTCACGGCCTGACTCTGGACCTCACGAGCGTCGAGCACCTGGAGAAGTGGCCCACCCTTTCGGACCTGCGCGAGCAGATCGCCTCGCGCGTCCACGCTGCCGAGGAGCTCTCGGCCGGCGCGCGTGAGGCCTATGCGGGACTCGACCTGTTCTTCAAGAACCTCACGGAGGGCCCACGGGGGCTGATGTGGGACGGGCAGACGAACGTAACGCTCGGAAACGACGTGCTCGTGTTCTCGACCCATTCCCTGCAGGAAGCCGACTCGTCCACGTACGCTGCTCAGTACCACCTCATCACGCAGCTGATGTGGCGCGAGATCCAGGCCAACCGCGACACCGGCGAGCATCTGCTCGTCGTCATGGACGAGGCGCACCTGGCCATCGACCCCAAGACGCCGGCGACGCTCGAGGCGATCAAGAACTTCGCCAAACGGATCCGCAAGTACGGAGGCGCACTCATGGTCGCCACACAGAACGTGAGCGACTTCCTCGACCCGGCGATCGAGCGGCAGGGCCGAGCGGTGCTCGACAACGCCAGTGCGAAGGTCGTCTTCGGCGCCGATGGTCGCGAACTCACTCACATCGTGGAGCTCTACGACCTGTCGCGTGCCGAGGCCGATGCCGTAGCTCGCAAGGCGGTCGGCCGCTGCCTGCTCATGGTGGGGCAGCGCAAGTGCATCCTCGACGTGAAACGGACGCCGAAGATGGTGCAGCTCCTATCCACGAGCAGCGAGAAGTCGCCGACGACGTAGAGGAGCCATCGTGGCCGAACCCATCACGATCGCCCGAATCGCCGCGGCTGTGGGCCGAGGCGTCGTCGACAAGGAATCTATCGAGCGCAAGGTTCTCGTCGGTGCGGGAGTCGCGCTGGTGGCCGCCCTCTTCATGGCCACGGCGTTCGCAGGTGCGTTCGCCGCCTCCGTGCCGTCCTTCCTGTTCGGGCACCAGAAGGATCCGGCCGCGATCGCGGCGCAGATCAAGACGTACGCGGATCTTGAGAACCGGCTGCAGAGCGACGCGATCGACGACGCAGTTGCCGGAGCGCCGGCGGGCAAGACGGTGGACGCAAACCTCGACCTGCCGACGTGGCGCTACCTCCTGGCGCTGTCGGCCATCCAGTGCGACCAGAACTTCACAAGAGCCGACCCACAGGCCGTCTACGACCTCGTGCGCTCCTCGATTGCCTACACCTACACAGCCGAGGGTACGAGCACGGTGCTCGCCACGAGCGCGTACCCACCGGTCGCCGACCTTGCGCCGAAGCTGGCACCAGCTGGCGCGGCGTTCACGGGCACGGAGGCCGGACAGGCCGCCGAGCGCTACCTCGCCATCCTCGGGACGTTCGACGAGACCGGGCAGGTGCTGGATGCCTCCGGGCTCAACGGTGCCGGTGGCCCTGGAGCGACGGCACTCACCCCTGAGGTACTGGGCGAGCTCGACAAGTCGGGCGTCGCGGTCAACTTCCCGCCGGTGCGGCTCGCCCTGTCCGTCCTCGGCTGCCCGTACGTCTGGGGGGCAACCGGCCCGGAGACTTTCGACTGTTCCGGGCTCGCGGACTGGATCATGTGGCGCTACACGAGCTTCACCGCACGCGGCACGACAGCCTCGATGTGGAACACCCTCGGCACGAGCGTGAGCCTATCGCAGATCCAGCCCGGCGACATGATCTTCTGGGAGGCGGGGCACGTCCACCACGTCGGCATGTACATCGGCGGGGGCAAGTATGTTCACGCGCCACGCACCGGGGACGTCGTGAAGATCTCGG
>DSAI01000056.1 GCA_011372845.1 Actinomycetota bacterium | reverse complement strand
CGCCGCACCGACGTAGGCTCTTCATCGTACGGACTGCGGTACTGCGGACGCGCATCGAACTCCGCGCTCTCGTCGACGTCATCGTAGTCGTCGTAATCGTCGTAGTCGTCGCCGAACCCGAGCCTCGCCTTGATGTCACGCCACACGCTCACGGTCTGCTCCTTGTATCGGGTACGCGGGTCCTATCTGCCGAAGATCGCCCGACCGATACGCACGATCGTGGCACCCTCCTCGATGGCGACCTCGAAGTCGTTCGTCATGCCCATCGAGAGCTCGGTCAACTCTACGCCATTGAAACGCATACCGCCGAGGGATTCAAACAGCGTGCGCATGTCGCGGAACACCCAGCGCACGCCCTCGGCACGCTGCAGCGGTGCGATCGTCATCAGCCCCTTCACGCGCACGTTGGGCAGCTCGATCGAGGCGGCGAGCATCTCCTCCACCTCCGAGCGGTCGATACCGTGCTTCGAGGCTTCGTGCGAGATGTTCACCTGGAGGAGCACCGGCTGCACGACCCCGCGCGTACCGGCGATGCGATCTATGCGCTCCAGCAGGCGCAGGGAGTCCACCGAGTGGATCAGCGCCGCCGACCCTACGACGTGCTGCGCCTTGTTGGATTGAAGCGTGCCGATGAAGTGCCAGCGCACGTCCGGGAACAGCCCGCGCTTGGCAACGAACTCCTGCACACGATTCTCGCCGAAGTCGGTCACCCCCGCCGCGATGGCCGCGCGCACCTCGGGCGGACCCACCGTCTTGGCCACGGCGACGATGGTGATATCGTCAGCGTCGCGCCCGGCGCAGTCGGCCGCGTCACGGACGCGACGGCGGACCGCCTCGTATCGCTCAGCAATCTGGCTCACGCCTCTGGCGACCCCGATTCGTCCCCGAAACCGTCCTCGAACACCTCGAACTCACCGGTGACCATGTACACCAGCCGCTCACCGATATCCACTGCGTGGTCGGCGATCCGCTCCAGATACCGTGAAGCGAGCACCATGCTGCTCACCCATTCGATCTCTTCCTCATCCTGCAACCTGCTGAGCTCCCGGAAGAACTGCTTGAACAGGTGATCGATGGGCTCATCCATCTCCTTGAGCTTGTACGCGAGCTCCAGATCCTTCGTCTCGAACGCCTCCAGCATCGCCTCGAGCACGCGATGCACGAGATTGCCCTGCGCCCGGATCAGATCGTACATCGTACGGGGACCCGTGCGGGCCGCCGTGCGGCGGGTCGCCTTGGAAATGTTGACCGCCAGGTCGCCCATACGCTCCATGTGCATGTTGATGTGGCCGAGCGAGTACAGCAGCCGCAGGTCACGACCCACCGGGAACTGCGTGGCGATCGTCTCGATCATCCGCTCCTCGAGCTGGATCGTACGGCTGTCGAGTTCATCATCGGTGGCGATCACCCGCTCGGCGAGATCGACGTCGCCTTCCACGAGGGACACGGTGGAGTCGCGCGTCATCTCGATGACGAGGCGGCCGATGTCCACGACCTCGGCTTTGATGGCCTTGAGTTCGTTGCGATAGGTCTCACGCATGGTGATCGTCGTCTCCTTCGATGGCCGCCGCGAGCGTGCAGCCAGTATAGCCGTCCCGTACCAGCACACATGTGACGTGTCCGTTACACCGTGCCTACCCGTCTCCCGCCTCGCTCACCCGCGCGTGGACAGACCCTAGCCGAACCGTCCGGTGATGTAATCCTCGGTCCGCCGGTCGTGCGGGCTGGTGAAGATCTCGGCGGTCCGCCCGAACTCGATCAACTCGGCTGGCTCGCCCTGCCTCTCCTGCAGGAAGAACGCGGTCTCATCGGAGACGCGCGCAGCCTGCTGCATGTTGTGCGTGACTATGATGATCGTCACCGAGCTCTTCAGGTCGGCCATGAGGTCTTCGACCTTCTGCACGCTCGTGGGGTCGATCGCCGAGCACGGTTCGTCCATCAGGAGCACGTCGGGCTGGACCGCGAGCACACGCGCGATGCACAGCCGCTGCTGCTGGCCGCCGGAGAGCGTGAGCCCACCGCGTCCCATGATGTCCTTGACCTCTTTCCAGAGGTTCGCGCGCACGAGCGCCTGCTCCACGATCTCATCCAGCTGCGCCTTGTTCTTGATGCCGTGCAGGCGCGGGCCGAACGCGACGTTGTCGTAGATGGACATCGGGAACGGGTTGGGCTGCTGGAAGATCATCCCCACGCGTCGCCGAAGGTCCACCGGATCGACGCCGGGACCGTAGATGTCCTCACCGTCGAGTGTGATCGTCCCGTCGATGCGCGTTCCCGGAATGAGATCGTTCATGCGGTTGAGGCACCGCAGGAACGTCGACTTACCGCAACCCGACGGGCCGATGAACGCGGTGACGGCGTTCTCGCGCACGTCGATCGTGATGCCGGTGAGCGCGTGGAAGTCACCGTAGTAGAAGTCGAGGTCGCGAACGCTGAACTTCGCGGCTCCCGTGAGGGCATCGGTGTGCGCGGGAGCGGGCATTGCTGTCATCCCTTGAGCCTCCTGTTCCGGGCGGCGAGCCACCGGGCGGACAAGTTGAAGATGAGGATCATGACCATCAACAGCAGCGCGGTCCCGTAGGCCGCATCCATGTTGATGCCCTCCATCGCAAGCGTGTACAGGTGGACCGTCATGGAGCGACCGGGGTCGAGCGGCACCAGCGGCATGTAGATGGCCTGGCCCATGGTGAAGATCACGACCGCCGTCTCACCAACGGCACGGCCCATCGCAAGGATGAGGCCGGTGAGGATGCGCGGCAGCGCGGCGGGCAGCACGATCCTGCTCACCGTCTGCCACTTGCTGGCGCCGAGTCCGTAGCTGCCCCAGCGGATGAATCGCGGCACTGCACGGATGGCTTCCTCGGTCGCGCGCATCACGATGGGCAGCATCAGGAACGAGAGCGCCAGCGCGCCCGAGAGCACCGAGAACCCGAGTCCCATCGCCTCGATGAACAGCGCGAAGCCGAAGAGGCCCATAACGATCGACGGCACGCTCGCCAGGGTGTCAGCGGCGAACCGTATCGTGTTCACGAGGCGTCCCTGCACCGCATACTCGGCAAGGTAGACAGCGGCCAACACCGCCACCGGCGTCACGATGAGCATCGCAAGACCCGTCACGTAGATCGTTGCCACGACCGTAGGCCCGATGCCCCCCTCGGCGTTCACGCCGTGCGGAGCGGTGAGGATGAACTCCGGCGTGATCTGCCCGATACCCTGCACGAACACGTAGACGATCACGGCGCCCAGGACGAGCACGGTGGTGAGACCGCACAGCCACAGCACCCCTACCGCGATCCTGTTGGTCAACCGCTTGCCCATGGCCGCCTACGCCTTCTTCGCGTTCAGCCGGGACAGTGCGCGAACGAGCGCGACGAGCCCCATCGATATCAGGAACAGGATGATCGCAAGACCGAAGAGCGCGGTCTTGTGGGTGCCGGTGGCATAAGTCATGTCGATGACGATCTGGCTCGTGAGGGTGGCGATCGGCGCCCCGAGACCCTTGAAGAACTGTGGCGCGTTGCCAGCCACCATGACGACGGCCATCGTCTCCCCGATGGCGCGTCCCATGCCCAGGATCGTGGCGTCGATGATGCCGATCTTGGCCGCGGGCAGGAGCACCTTGTAGATGGTCTGCCAGGTGGTGGCACCCATCGCGTAGCTCGCCTCGCGAATGCCCGGAGGCACCGAGCCCAGCGCATCTTCCGTGAGCGTTGCGATCGTCGGCACGATCATCACCGCCAGGATGATCGAGGCGGTGAGCGTGCCAAAGCCCATACCCCCGGTCATCTCGGCCACGATGGGCCGCAGGATCACGAGCCCGAAGAAGCCGTATACCACCGAAGGCACGCCCGCCAGCATCTCCACGGCCGGACGTACGACCGCCCGCATCCTCGGCGATGCGATCTCCGAGAGGAAGACCGCCGTACCGATGGCGAGCGGAGCGCCCAGCACGAGCGATCCGATGGTGATGGCGAGCGTGCCCACCACCAACGGCATGATGCCGAACCGCCCGAGTGTGGCCGACCACTCGCTCCCGCCAAGGAACGCGACCAGACCGGGGTCCTTCACGACCTCCCACCCGCGGGCCATGGTGAAGACGAAGATGAGCGCCACGGCTGCCACGGCGACCACGGCGCAGACCAGGAACAGGTTCTTGAGGAGCGCCTCCCGGAGGTAGGTGGCACGCGACATCATCTTCAGGCCGCTGGCCGCGGCCGATGG
>DSAI01000174.1 GCA_011372845.1 Actinomycetota bacterium | reverse complement strand
GAGCTTGGCGCGCGCATCTACCTCTCCTACACGTGCCCGTTCCCCAGCACCGACTTCTACGAGCGTGCCGCCGAACTCGGCCTCACGATCCTCACGGACGACTGGGGCGACTTCGATGCCAAGCACGTGGTGATCGAGACGCGGAACCTCACGGCGCCCGAGGTGGAAGCCACTGCCGAGGCGATGGCGGCCGCCCTCGGCATGAAGAAGAGCGACATCTGAGCGCTACGGCCTGCGCACCTCGCAGCGGTCCGACACGAAGACGATCGCACGCTGTTCGAGCACGTCCGACCACAGCCAGATCGAGCGGCCGTCGAGGTCCTCGGCATCGATCACGCGTACGAGATCGCCCTTGTCGGACGCCTCGGGGATGATCCTGCCGAGGGCGTTGGGGAGCCCCTGCAGGAGGTCGGCGTTGAGGAGCGACCCGGTGCTACCGGGCTTGATGCCCATGTAGAGGATGCCGAGGTCGACGAGGTCGTTGAAGAAGTGCGTGCCGAGCGAGAGGTCGGGGTTGAGGCCGGCGTGCATCTCGGCCACTTCACAGAGCACCGTGGCGTTCTTGATCTGCGAGAGCATGGCGGGCACTCCCAGCTTCGGCATCCGCGTGCCCCACCGGCCCGGTCCAGCGAGCACGATCGACCGCTTCTCGCCGGGCTGGTTCATCACCCGGCCCACGAGGCTCGCTGTTGCGAACCGGTCGTTGGTGGAGAGCGCGCTGTACTCCTCGGGTACCACGTACACCACCCGGTCCACCTCGATCGCCATGCTGTGGCCGATCACCGGTCCCGCGGTCTTGAGCAGCACGGTGGCGGGCAGGATGTCCGCCGGCGCGGGCAGGTGCGTGAGCTCGCCCACGAAGTGGAACGGCCGGCACTGCAGCAGGTTGACCAGGTAGTCGCCGTCGGCGTTGAAGTTCACCGTGAACTCGATATCCACCGGATGGCGGTACGCCTCGGCGACGGCGCTCATCATCGCGTGCATCTCGGCGGGGAACGCCGTGCGAGTCAGCAGCCCTTCGAAGGTGAGGACCTCCGAGAAGACGTTGTGCACGCCGGCTTCGCGGGCGCGCTGCTCGAGCGCGAGGTCGCGCGAGGTGAGCATCTGAAGCGGCAGGTCGCCCGACGCGGCGAGGACCTCCTCGAAGCTCCGCGGCGCGTGTGCGTTCTCGGTGAGGCTGATGACGTTCACGGCCTTCTGGCTGTACGTGCGGATCTCGTCGGTGGAGCCTTCGGGCCGCAGCATGGGAGCGTTCAGCGCCACCACCCGCGTGTAGTCGTCGTCGTGACGGTCCACTGCTCGCGTGCCCAGGCCGAAGACCAGCCGCAGCATCCCCTGCGCGGGGTCGATCCGCTTGTGCCAGACATACGGGTTGAACGAGTAGCCCACGCCGCCGATGTGGGGGTAGTAGAGGTCGCCGTGGAACTCCCCCGAGACGCGCTGCACCAGGAGCGCCATCTGCTCGTCCCGGTGGATGAGACCGCGGTGGAGACGGTACGAGAGCGCCTCCTCGCTCATGGTGCTCGCGTAGATGGTGCGCACGGCCTCGATGAAGTCGGCAAGACGCTCCTCGGGGTTCCCCTGGTTGCCACAGAAGACGCTCTCGTACTTGCCGGAGAACGAGTTGCCGTACGCGTCTTCGAGCAGGCTCGACGAGCGCACGATGACCGGCGACTGGCCGAAGTACTCGAGCACTTCGCGGAACTGTTCGAGCACCACCGGCGGCAAGGCGCCGGTACGCAGGCGCGATTCCAGGTCGCGAGCGCGGTCGAAGAGGTCCTCGGCGCCCTTGAGGCGGTAGCGGTCCCACCAGCAGTCGTTGAGGACGAGGTAGCTGTAGAAGACGTCGGAGCCCACGTAGGACGAGTCGTGCACCTCCAGGCGCCCGGCGAGATCCGGCTTCGTCCGCTGGAGGATCTTCCGCGCAAGCAGCATCCCAACCGACTTCCCGCCGATCTGGCCGGTGCCGATCATACGCTTGCCGATGGCGAGCAGGTCGTCGAGCCCGAAGTGCTCCAGGCACAGCCCGAACACGTCGTCGGTCTCGTCGCGGCTGAGGAGCATGCGCACCAGCCGCTGCACGTGCGCCTCCTCTTCGCCCGGCGCCGCCTCTCCCGCCCGTAGCCGCTCCTGCACCTCGCGCGCCTCGGCGAACGCGCTCGTCCACGGGTCGCGCCACTCAACGCTGGGATCGATCCACGGTTGCGGTATCGACGTGCGTATCTCGGCCAACTCGACGCTCCGCGTGACGGGCCGCACCTCATCGCCGATCCACGAGTGCAGCATGTACATCGTGGGCGAGCGCCGCTCCCATACCTTGAGCGGCAGGATGTAGAGCTCGTCTCTATGCCGGAAGATATCGAGCACGATCTGCGCGGTGGTGTGTATCGCGCGTGTTGCCAGCGGCGTGTGCACGTTCCGCAGCAGCATGAAGAGCGCCACGGTGTCGTAGTCGAACAGGTACGGGCACGTGAGGCGGAAGAAGTTGCCCAGCATGCGATCCGAGTACCAGTCCACCGCAAGCCCGGAGAGCGAGTCGAAGAGGTAGTACACGGCGTCGTGGCCGTTGCGGTCGATCACCGTGAGGATCTCCGGGATGAACTGCTCGAAGCCTGCCGAGGGATCGAGCTCGTGCACCTCGGCGGGGAGTCCTTCCGGCAGCAGCGGCTCATGGTCGGCGAAACGGAAGTACACGAGCTTGCGGCCCGCGTTGCGCGTGTACTCGCAGTAGCGGTGCGCAAAGGGGAGGAAGTCGGCGATGTCGTCCACCTGCAGCACGATGTTGTCGCCCGCCCACACACCTTCGAGAACGCGGTCGAGTGCGGGTATGCCGCTGCTGAGGTCCTTACGCTTCGTCATGTGAGGTGTCCGCATCGTCAGTACTGCCGGTGTGCTGAAGATGCCCCTCATATTCCCCGAGGAGCGAATCAAGTTCTGCCGAGGTGGTCACGTGGTTCACGCGCTCGCGCACGTGGCGGGCGCCTGGCATGCCCACGATGTACCAGCCGATATGCTTGCGCATGCGTGTCACGGCGTGCTCGCCGGCGAACGCCACGAGCGCCCGGGCGTGGTCGCGCGCCATCTCCACGCGCTCCAGGGGCGTAGGCGGTGGGAGGGTCTCGCTGCGGTCCAGGAGCGCGCGGGCCTCGCGGAAGATCCACGGGTCGCCCTGCACGCCGCGGGCCACCATCACCGCGTCCACACCGGTGCGCTTCAGCATGGCGCGAACGTCTTTGGCCGAGAAGACGTCGCCGCTGCCGATCACGGGAACGGCTACCGCGTCCTTCACGGCGGCGATCACGTCCCAGTCGGCAGCGCCCTGGTAGAACTGCTTTCGTGTGCGGCCGTGCACGCACAGCGCCGCCGCACCGGCGGCCTCCATAGCGCGGGCGAACTCCACCGCGTTGATCTCGTCGGCGTCCCAGCCGGCGCGGAACTTCGCGGTCACCGGCACCGGCACGGCCGCGGCCACGCGGGTGACGATCTTGGCCGCAAGCCCCGGCGTGCGCATGAGCGCGCTGCCCTCGCCGTTGCTCACCACCTTGGTGACCGGACAGCCCATGTTGATGTCGATGAGCGCCACGTCGTCGCCGTACTCTGCGCATACCCAGGCGGCCCGGTCGGCCATGATCGCGGGATCCGAGCCGAAGAGCTGCACGCCGCACGGCACCTCGGCAGGATCGAATGTGAGGAGTTCGCGCGAGACGCGGGAGTCGGGATTGTAGTGCAGCCCCTTGGCGCTGATCATCTCGGTGTAGGTGAGGGTGGCGCCCATGCGCTTGCAGATGCCGCGGAACGGCGCCTCGGTCACGCCGGCCATCGGGCCGAGCACCACGGAGCGTGGCGGCAGCAGGGTGCGGATGTGGGCGTGTGCGGGCATGAGCACATGGTACGACG
Source organism: Actinomycetota bacterium (assembly GCA_011372845.1). GTDB lineage: Bacteria > Actinomycetota > Coriobacteriia > Anaerosomatales > Anaerosomataceae > Anaerosoma. The sequence continues at coordinate 407 of DSAI01000174.1, read as the reverse complement.
AGCGGGGCGTGCGGCGAAGCGATGGCCGCGGACGCGCAAGGGCGCCGCGCGAGTGGCGCGACGCCCTGTTGCGAACGGATCGGGTGGCTCTACTGCGGCACGAGCACGTTGGCGAACACGAGCCAGGCCAGAAGCGACTTGGCGGTGAGGCTCAGGAACACATAGGCCACCTCGCCAAAGACGTAGTCCTTTCACTTGGCGACCTGCTTGTACTGCAACACCTGGTTCACGGCGAAGCTGTTGAAGAACACGAACATCGACACGAAGATCCAGTACACGAACGTGGGGGTCATGTCGCTTGCCCCGGGGCCCCACAGATAGTCGGCGATGGCGATCCACGGGAAGATCGCGATGCAGCCAAAGATGAACGCGGTCCAGTCGGGCTTGCCGGGCTGCTCGTACTTCTC
>DSAI01000097.1 GCA_011372845.1 Actinomycetota bacterium | reverse complement strand
CCACTTCCGGGGACGTTAACCGCCCTGAAGCTGCGCTATCGCTACGGGGACCAGCGGGACCTCGTGAAGGTCGACCTCATCTATCTCAACAGGTCGCCGCTTCTCGAGGCGGAGAAGGCGACGTGCATGGCGTGTTCTCCCGAGACATCGGTAACGACTCTTGCTCAGCCCGAGCTGGTCGCGGGCAAGACCAAGGCGTTGTTCGACCGGCTGGCGGTCCGCGACCTCTATGACATCTACGGCATCCAGTCGGAGGGGCTGCCCATCTCCATAGCGGGCGGCAATCCAGGCCTGTACCGGCTTCAGCGCCGGGTCCGGATCTACTACGCGTGGCTCTCGATGCCGTTTCCGTGTCCACTGAACGGCAGCGTCGTCGAGAAGTTCGCGAATCGGGCTGCGGATCTCGAGCGCGAGCTCTATCCCGTGCTTCACGTCGGCGACCGCCCTACGCTGGGGGCCATGATGGAGGCCGCGTCGGCCTTCGTCGACGAGCACGTTGCCCCGAAGCAAGAGGAAGAGCATGAGTACCTACGGCAGTTGGACGTCGAATCGCGGTACGAGCCGAGTCTGCTCTTCTCCGAATGGCCCGATGTGCTAGAGCGGGCCGAGCAAAGCCCGGCTGCCGCATGGAAGGTCACGAACCTGAGCAAGCGACCCGCAGAACCGCCGAGCGACTACCCCGAGTGGTAGAGATCGGTGGCTGGGGATTGACGGTGTCCGGCATTCCGACGTCATGAAAGTCTTCCATGACATGGCTCGTTGCCGCCGAAGAGGTTGACATGCGTTGGGTAGGCACGTATTGTTCGACACTCGAATGATTCGACACGCGAAAGAGTATCCATGCCTACGTCTGCTAAGCGCGAGGAATCCGTCTCCGAGGAACTGCTCGACGAGCTGTCCGCCAACGTGATCATGCTGGGCCGACTGTTCGTCGCGCAGTGCAAGCGTGTCGATCCCGCCCCCGTTGTCGACGGGCCGCGCCTCCTTATGCTTCGCATCCTCTCGGAGGCGGGCGTGCGGCGGGCCGGCGAGCTCGCGCGGCTCCTCGGGATCAAGGCTCCTGCGACCTCCTCGCTCATCGAGTCGCTCGAGCGGGAGGGGTTCGTGCTACGCAGCCACGACGAGCATGACCGGCGTGTGGCGATCATCTCGATAACGGACGCGGGCGCGAGGGTTCTCCGCGATGCCACGGCTCCTCAGCGCGAGCTCGCTCGCCGCTTGATGTCATCACTTCCCGCAGAAGATGTCGCCACACTGATCCGCATCCAGCGCTCACTCGTTGCAGCGATGACCGACATGGACCGCTGATTCGGAACCATGTCCCGGTAGTCGGTGCGCACAATCGGAAGGAACCACAGCATGCTGCGTGTCAAAGACGTGTCCAAGAGCTACACGACCGGAGACTTCACCCAGATCGCGCTCGATGATGTCAGCCTGGAGTTCGGGAAGACTGAGTTCGTCGCCGTTCTCGGCCCCAGCGGCTCGGGCAAGACCACGTTCCTCAATCTCATCGGTGGGCTCGACAAGTACGACAGCGGCGATCTGATCATCAACGGTAAGTCCACCAGGGACTTCGCCGACTGGGAGTGGGACGCGTACCGCAACAACAGCGTTGGCTTCGTCTTCCAGACCTACAACCTCATCACCCACCTGAGCGTCCTCGATAACGTCGAGATGGGTCTGACGCTGAGTGGTGTTCCCGCTGCGGAGAAGCATGCGAAGGCAGTGGAGGCGCTCGAACGGGTGGGGCTCAAGGACCACATCCACAAGAAGCCGAACCAACTCTCCGGCGGGCAGATGCAGCGCGTGGCCATCGCCAGAGCGCTCGCCAACGATCCGGACATCATCCTCGCCGACGAGCCCACCGGCGCCCTCGATACTGTCACCAGCGCGCAGGTTATGGACCTGATCAAGGAGATCGCCGCCGACAAGCTGGTCATCATGGTGACCCACAACTCAGAGCTGGCCGAGGAGTACGCCGACCGCATCGTGAGGTTCCAGGACGGTCACGTGATAGCCGACAGCAACCCCACGCGGGCCTCGCGCGGCGAGCAGGGCTACAGGCTCAAGAAGACCAGCATGGGCTTCCGCACGGCGCTCAAGCTCTCCGGGCGCAACATCGCCACCAAGAAGTGGCGCACCACCCTTACCGCACTGGCCTCCAGCATCGGCATCATCGGAATCGCCCTCATCCTGAGCCTCTCGAACGGCTTCGGGGTACAGGTCGATCAGTTCCAGAACGACGCGCTTTCGGAGTTCCCGGTGATCATCGCGCCGACGTCGATGGAGATGGACGCCGAGACCATGGATGAGATGCGTGGCGAGCTGCCGGCATCGCGCCTGATGGGTGAGACCGAGTATGCCGATACGCGTGAGGTCGCTCTGTACGACCCGGCGGACGAGACGATCGCCCACGTCAACGTCATCACCGACGAGTACGTGAAGTACGTGCAGGCGATCGACCCGGAGATCTGCAACGGTGTGGGCTACCTCCGCATGGTTGGGATGAATCTGTTGCGTGAGGTTGACGGAGAGATCGTGCCCGCATCGATCTCCATCGGCACCACCAACCCGGACGGCATGCAGTCCATGTCCCCCGGCGCGGGAGATCTGTCGAGCATGAGTGGTGTCGGGCTCAGCTCCTACCCCGAGCCCCTGAACAGTGCCTCCACTCCGTACCTCGAGACGAACTACGACCTGCTGTCCGGCGAGTACCCCACCGAGACGACCGATCTGGTCCTGGTGGTCGACAACATGAACCGCATCGACCGCAAGGTGTTCGACAGGCTGGGATTCGATGTCGAGGCCACCGACGAGATCCCCTTCGGCGAGCTCGTCGGTCTGGAACTGAAGCTCGTCGACAACGACGACTTCTACACCAAGACCCCGATGGGGAACTTCGTCCCGGGCACCGACTACGAGGCCATGTACGACTCGGAGAACAGCACAACGCTGCGGATATCCGGTGTGGTGCGCCTCAAGCCCGATGTGGCAATCGGCCTGGTGGGCAACGGCATTGCGTACAGTGACAGACTGGTGCAGATCGTCACGGAGAATGCTGCCGACTCGGCGATCGTGAAGGCTCAGCAGGACGCTGACTTCAACGTGATCACGCTCGAGGCGATCGACGAGAACCAGAAGAGCATGAACCTCGCCTACCTCGGCGGCGAGAGCGTGCCGCTCATGATGTTTCTCTACCCGACGGACTTTGAATCGAAGGACGCCGTCCTGGCGTACCTGGACGACTACAACGTGGGGCTCGACGAGGCGGATGCCGTGATCTACACCGACCTCGCCAAGTCGGTGACCGAGATGACCGGCGGCATCATGGACGGCATCACCCTCGTGCTCGTCGCGTTCGCCGCGATCTCGCTGGTGGTGTCGCTGATCATGATCAGCATCATCACGTACATCTCGGTTCTGGAGCGCACCAAGGAGATCGGTGTCCTGCGGGCACTCGGAGCGCGGAAGAAGGACATCACCCGCGTGTTCACCGCCGAGACGTTCATCATCGGCGTGTTCTCAGGACTGCTCGGCATCGGCATCGCCTACATACTCACGATTCCGGCGAACACCGTCATCGAGAACATGACCGGCCTTGCGGAGGTGTCGCAGCTGCCTGTGCTGTATGCGCTCGCCCTCGTGGCGATTAGCGTGGCCCTGACGCTTGTAGGCGGGGCGATTCCCGCGCGGATGGCAGCCGACAAGGACCCGGTGGAGGCACTGAGAAGCGAGTAGCCGCGCGTTTTCGGGCCTCCAGGCAGGAGCGTGCCTCGTTGCTCGGGTTGCCGGGATGGCTCACGCCCCGGATGGCGATGATGGCCGACACGTGGGCGTGATCGGAGTGACCTTGAATGGCACACGTCTGCAAGGGAGGGGTCTAAGTCCGTACGGCCTGCCGACGCTCTTCTCGCCTGTGCAGATCATCCTACTCGACCTGTTCATGGGCCTGGCTCGGCAGCCTTCGTCGTCGAGCCGGCGGAGCCCGACATCCACACCCAGCGTCCCGAGGCAATGACGACGCAGATGCTCGGCACTGCGCAGGTCAGGGGGGACCTTCTCCTCGAAGGATTCTTCCCCATGGCGCTGGTCATGGGGACCTACTCGTACGCTGGTAGGCAAGGCTTTGATTCACCCGATTCTCCCATTGTGTGCCGCAGCGACCTGGAGCTGCCCCGTTTCCGTTGATACCTGGAAACTAGGACGCGGCAGCCTGAAGCTGTCGCTGCTCCAGTCTCCACTCGAACTCTGCCGGTGACAAGTTGCCGAGCGACGGGTGTCGCCGATGCGGGTTGTAGAAGCCCTCGATGTAGTCGAAGATCGCGAACCTCGCTTCATCTCTGGTCTTGAACCGGTGTCGATGCACGCAGTCCTTCTTGATCGTCGCCATCAT
>DSAI01000100.1 GCA_011372845.1 Actinomycetota bacterium | reverse complement strand
TTCTTCGGGGTGGATGTCACGGCGACCGTCCGTGACCGGCTCGAAAGCGAGGAGGTCGCGCATGACCTGCGCAGGGCGACCAGCCTGATCGACGTCACGGTCCTCTCATCGCTTGATGCCGAGGACATCCTGCAGCGCGTCCTCGTGGAGGCCACCGAGGCTCTCGGCGCCGACTGGGGGTGGCTTGCCGACCGCGAGGCGGACGCGTGGGTGTTCCGCAACGTGCACGGGTGGCCGATCGAGGCCACGGGCCTGCGTTTCACCGAGGATGACCTCTCGCTGCCGGGGTACGCGGCGCGGATCGGCAGGGCGCTTGCGGTCTCGCAATCGGATGCGAAGCGTTGCGAGGAGTTCGAGCTGATGCTGAAACACGACATCGGCGGCTTCGCGCTCGTTCCGGTGAAGAGCAGGGGTGACATCACCGCGGTCATGGGCTTCTGCTGGGATGCCGATCTGGTCTTCGGCGACGCCCATCAGGAACTCCTCCGCAAGCTCGAGCTGTCGCTCTCCCTGGCGCTGGAGAACGCGCGGCAGTACGCCGCCGAGCGCTCGCTCACGCGGTCTTTGCGCAGTGCCTTCTTCACCGCGCCCGCCGCGGTGGACGGCTTCGAGATGGGGCATCTCTATCACGCCGCTTCGGGTTCGGGGCACGTGGGGGGCGACTTCTACGATGTGGTGCCGCTGCCGAGAGCGCAGATCGGCGTGCTGATCGGCGACACGGCCGGCCACGGGGTGGAGAACGCGGGGCTCACGGCGCTCGTGAAGAACGCCATGCGCTCGGAGGCGCTCCACCTTCTGTCGCCGCGGTCGGTGATCTCGCGCGCCAACGAGCTCGTGCTCCGCGGAGCCGAACCGCATGAGTTCGTGTCGGCGTTCTTTGGCACGATCGACGCGGTCAGCGGTCACATGGCGTACAGCCTTGCGGGTCATCCGCCCGCGGTCGTGGCCCGGGCGGGGGAGGCTCCGGCGCTGCTGGCGCAGGACGGGACCGTGCTGGGGGCAGCGGGCAGGGCCGAGTACGGGGATCACGAGACGACGCTCGACATAGGCGACCTCCTGGTGCTCTATACCGACGGGCTGCTCGAGGCGCGCTCCCCGTCGGGCGAGTGCTTCGGCACGGACCGGCTGCTCCGGGCGGTCCACGAGCATGCGGATGAGAGCGCCGAGCAGATCCCCGAATCGCTCTTCCTCACGGCATTCGGTTTCGCCGACGGTCATCTCGCAGATGACGTGGCGATCGTCGCCCTGCGTCGCACCTCCGCTCCGGGAGGCATCGAGCAGCCGCGCCTCGACCTGGACGCCGCCGTCGCCTGAGTCCGTGGCGCTTCTCGTTCCCATCACGGGCGTGAGACGTGGGTGAGACGGCGCTTCGATGCTACGATACCGGTGTGCCGCCACCTGGCGGTGGCGTGCTCGTTGAAGCGAGACAGACGTGAAGGGGGCCCACATGCGGTGTCCGAATTGCCAGGCCGAGGTCCGTGACGGTGCTGCGTTCTGCGGATCGTGCGGCGCTGCGATACCTCAGGTGGCGCCCGCAGAGGCGACGCAGCCCACCGCGCCGATGACACCCCCTGCCGCAGCTGCGCCCGCTGCCGGACCTGATACCGGCCAGGCACAGGCCGAGTACGAGCGGCAGATGGCGGAGTACCGGGCCAAGCAGGCGGAGTACGAGCGGCAGAAGGTCGCGTACGAACAGCAGCAGGCGCCCTACCAGCAACCCACACAGGTCATGCCGCCAGCACAGGGGCAGCCGGGCTATGCGCAGCCCGGGTACGTCCAGCCGCCGCCACCGTCGAAGAAGAAGACCGGACTCGTTATCGGTATCGTCGCAGCGGTCGTGGTGGTGCTCATCGGGCTTGTGGTCGGCGGCATCCTCATCGCGCGCAACCTCGCCGATGACGCCATACAGGACCTGGAAGCGTCGATCGAGCAGCCCGTTGTGGGGGATGCGACAGGCGACCAGGCCGGTTCGGACACCGGGGACACCGCTCCGGCGATGTCGAGCTACGCCACCGCGGACGAGGCTGTGGCGGCGGCGCTTGCGGAGGACGATGCGGGCGACTGGGTCTTCCAGATCTACGATGAATCCGGTGACACGATCGTCTACTGGACAGGACCGCCCAACAGCGAGTGGGTCTCGGAGATAACAGTCCAGCGTGGTCCCGACGGTTCGTGGACCGTGACCGGCGCGGCTCCTCTGGAGTTGGGCGGCGATGTGCCGATGTCTGCGGGCGATGAGGCCGCGTACATCGTGCTCGAGTTCCTCACGGCCGTACAGCAGAATCGCGCCGAGGACGCACATGGCCTCACCGTGGAGCCGTTCAGCCTCGATCCGGCGAGCGCCTCCTACTCCAACGGGGAGCTCACGGCGTTCGAGGTGCTTGCGGTGGAGGAGCAGTCGGATGGCACCGTGTGGGTGACCACCAGCGAGACGTGGTACGGCAACATTGAGAGCTGGAGCTACTACGTGGTCCCCACGGAGATCGGCTACCGCATCTCGAGTCTCGAGCCAGCCTGAGCCGCTGTGCCGGGCAGTGTCACTGACCGCGCTCGAGCACTGAGCGCGCGTAATCCAAGCCGGCGGCGGGCGCCGGGTGGAGCGACTTGCTCGTGTGCCAGTGCTGGACGTCGCGGTAGTATCGGTGCATGCCGGTGATGCCAAGGGCGAGATAGGCGCGCTCCAGTTCGGGGAGCGTGTCGATGAGGTGCTGGAGATGGAGCAGCACTGCGCGCTGCGCGTCCTCGTCCTCGGGATCCGCCGGCTTCTCGTTGGCGCAGCGGTACTCTCCCGGCTTGAGCACTGAGAGCGTTCCGGTCCATACCGCGCGCGGCCCGGTGGAAGCCTCGGCGACGATGTCCACGTCCCGGGTCAGATGCACCTTCCCGCCGTCGGAGCCCGCGATGTCACGGACGGCCTCATCCATCCACTCCACCAGCTGGTCCGCCGTGTCGCGGAAGCTGAGGAAGAAGAGTATCCGGGCGTAGTGCATGAGGAAGAGCAGGATGGCGTTGTAGCTCTGCTCCTGCCTGTCCGAGCCGTCTGACCACGCTTCCACCTGCGCCGTGTCGCCGTCAAGGAATGCCACGCGTACCGTTGCGATCGGCGTCTTCCTGGACAAGAGTCCCATTTCGCGCTCCCTTCTCTCTGCGTGGTACAGACTAGCATGTGCGGATGGAACGCTGCGGACCCTTGCCCGGCTACCAGCATGTGGCACAATGCAGGAGTCCATATCTGACGGCCCGCTGACAGGGCCGGGGAGGCGACATCGGGTGGAGATGCGTTCTCGTGGGGTCTTCCGGCAGTGGCCAGCGGGGCTGCTGGCCGAGATAGCCGCCTACATACTGGTGGTGGTCGCGTCGTCGCTCGTCGCCCTCCTCTTCGCCAGGCTGGTCTGATCCCGCCATGTGGGTCGCCCTCGAACGGCGCAACATACGCGCCATCTTCCACTACACCGGCATGCTGGTGCTCGCCCTTGCGGCGGTGATGGTCATCCCGTTCCTGGTGGCGGTTTTCTCGGCCGAGTGGGATCCCGCGCTCGACTACCTGTGTGGCGCCGGTGTGACGGCGGCCGTGGGGGCCCTTCTCGCGCAGGAGGCTCCCCGCGGAGCGCCCATCAACCGGCGCGACGCGCTCCTGATCACCGCGCTCGCGTGGCTCGCGGCGTCCCTTGCCGGGGCCGTGCCCCTCGCGCTCTCGGGGCACTGGGGCAGCTACCTGGATGCGTGCTTCGAGGCGATGTCCGGCATCACCACGAGCGGTCTCGTCCTGGTGCAGGACCTAGACCACCTCGCCAACGCCCACAACGTGTGGCGTCACCTCATGCAGCTCATGGGAGGCCAGGGGATCGTGGTGGCCGCGCTCACGGTCGCGCTCGGCGTGCGCGGCGGGGGCGCGATGTCGCTGTACATGGCCGAGGGCCGTGACGAGCGCATCATGCCCAACGTGCTGCACACGGCGCGATTCATCTGGCTCGTCACTGCGGTGTACGTGGCGCTCGGCATCGTCTCGCTCACGATCGTGAACCTCGTGTCGGGCATGGAGCCAGCCCGCAGCGTGCTCCACGCGTTCTGCAACACGGCGGCGTGCTGGGACACCGGCGGTTTCGGGCCCCAGTCGCAGAACTCGCTCTACTACCACAGCGCCGTGTACGAGGCGATCACCGTGATCCTCATGATCGCGGGCACGTTCAACTTCAACCTGCATGCGCACATCTGGCGTGGCGAGCGGATGGAGATGTTCAAGAACATCGAGGCCCGCACGATGGCGATCAACACGCTGGTGTTCAGCATGCTCGTCGGCCTGGGGCTCGCCAGCACCTCTCTCTACTCGGAGTCCGGAGAGATCGTGCGCAAGGGCATCTATCATCTCCTCTCGGCGAGCAGCGGCACCGGACAGCAGAGCCTGTATGCCGCCCAGTGGACGAACGGCTTCGGCG
>DSAI01000037.1 GCA_011372845.1 Actinomycetota bacterium | reverse complement strand
CGCCACCGTCTACGACGCGATAGCGGCCAGGATCTACTAGCACCGGCTGCATCGACATCACTGCCACCCGGCGGTCAGTGACCGCCGGGTGGTCGTTCAGGCCTCCACTACCGGGATGATGACCTCGTTGTGCCGGATGAAGCCCGGCTTCCAGGGCGCATCGTACTGTGCCGCCTCGGGCTCGCCATCCAGAGTCAGCCCCAGGTCCGCGGCCCATGTACGCAGCCGCTCCACCGACGCCGCGACCATCTCATCGTCCATCCGACCGCCGAACCGCTCGGCCACCGCCTCGTGCGCGGGCACCACATCGAGCCGCACGCGAGGGTCGTTGGGCTGCGGAAGGTCCGCCAGGTCGGTGTAGCGCGACGGCATGGTGAACCGCACGGTGTACTCGCCCGCGCAACCGACGGTGCACAGAGGAGCCGCGCTGGTGAGCTCCTCGCTCCTCGCCCGCTCCGAGGTAACCGGCGCCGTCATGGCGATTCGTGTCCCCTCGGAACGGCTCGTGCTCACGGGCGTCGTCATCGGGATGGACCCTGCGGCGACGTTGTTGCCGAAGATGTAGTCGGCGAGCACGCCGAACGCCTTGTAGGCGGCGCCGTTGTAGCTGCCCGCATCCACCGTGACGCTCGCTGTCAGATACTGTTCGTACCGGCGAAGCTCGAACGGACCGTCGCTCCGCACGACCTGATAGGCGGGACTCTCAACAGACATCGCCACATCACCGCTTCCCGTCGGCTGACAGTCGGTTCATACCCGCCGCGATGCCGGGGCGACCGGCGCACGGGCATGGCCCCGAGACGTACGGCCCGCCTCGAGAGGCGGGCCGTCTCGTCCTGATAGGACCGGTGGATGCGACCCTCTACGTCACGTCGAGATCGCGTCGCCGGAAAGCAGCGAGACCGACGGCGACCAACGCCACGGCGATTGCCACAAGCACAGCTACCGGCACGAGCTCGAACTCCTCGAGCGGCATCCGTGCCGGGTGCTCGAACGGCGAGATGTCGAAGGCGACATCGGGCAGGTCCATCAACGCACCGAACGTGCCCATGATGAAGCCGTACGCGACGAGCGCCCACGATGCGCCCGTCGCCCTCGGCAGGAGACCGAAGAGCAGCGCCGCCACGCCGAGCACCACCAGGATCGGCGGCACGTGGTTGAGGTGCGCAGCGGTGACCTCCCAGATCAGCGCGTTGTCGCCAAGCACCGAGGCCGCACCGAGTCCGGTCATCGCCCCCGCTACCCCCATGATGACCACAACGCCGATCGTGCCGACGAGCAGGTTCGCGCCCAGCCACGACCAGCGGCTGACCGCGGCGGCCAGGACCGGCTCACCGCGTCCGCCGGTCTCCTCGGCACGCAGACCCTGCATCGCAAGGACCGCGTAGATCGCGACGATCGAGGCCATGAACACGCCCATGTACGCCAGGTAGCCGGCTGTGATGTTCTCCGCACCATCGAGCACCACCAGGAGCGCCTCGGGCATCTCACCCGGCACGGCACGCTCGGCGAATGCACCCATGCTCATGCCGAGCACGCCCAATCCGATCGCCCACCACATGATCGTCCGGCGCTCGAGCCGCCATGCCAGACCGACCGGCGTACCGAGCCAGCCTTTGGCGCGCGCTTTGCCCGCACGTGGGGCGATGAGCCCGGCTCCTACGTCACGTCGTGCGGCAAGCCAGTAACCGAGCGCCGCAGTCGCCACGGCGAACGCGACCGAAAGAGTGAGCGGCCACCAGCGGTCGAGCACGAACGGCGCGGTCTGTTGCGGCCAGGCCATGGGCGAGAACCACGAGAGCAGCGTGCCGTGCTCGTGACCCATGTCGCCGAACGCCTTGATCAGGAACGCTCCGCCAAGGCCCGCGCCTGCCGCCAGGCTGGTGGCGGTCCGCGAGTACTCGGTCACCTGTACGATCGCCGCCGTGAGTCCGGCGAACGCGAGTCCGCTCGCAAAGCATCCCGCGACGAACAGCAGCGAACCGCCGGTGGAGAAGATGGGGTCGGCGATCATCATGATAGCGATGAGCCCGGCGGTGGCTCCGTTGGCGATGAGCGCCACCAGCAGCGCGGCGGTAAGCGGTGCATGCCGTCCCACCACGCTCGCCCGCACGAGCTCGGCCCGGCCGGTCTGCTCCTCCACACGCGTATGCCGGACGATGAGCAGGATGCTCATCAGCACGATCACCAGGATCAGATAGCCGCCGTACGCGGCCGGGATGAACGTCTCGTACGTCATGTTGTCCAGGAAGTACGTCGGCCCGGTCCACATGCGCCCGGTGGCCCCGCCCATCATCCCCACGATGGCGTCAAGGTCGGCCCTGGTGGGGTACGCCGTCGGTACGAGCCGTGTGTAGTAGAGCCAGAAGAGCGATATGCCGAGGATCCAGCTCGGCAGTTTCACGCGGTCGCGACGGAGCATCATCCGCACGAGGGATCCCGTGCCAACGAGCGTGCCACCGCCGCGCGCGGGGGTGGTCGCCGTCATCGGGCCACCTCCGCCCTCTCACCGTTGTGCGCGGCCATCTCATCGCCGTAGTGGCGCAGCAGCAGCTGCTCGAGCGTGGGCGGACGGGAGGTGATCGCCTGCACGCCCAGGCCGGAGAGCGCGCTCACCACCGTGCCGACGTGCTCGGCGTCCACGTCGAACCGCACCTGACCGTCGTTCGGCTCGAAGTTGAAGACGCCCGGCATCTGCGCGATGGCGCTGGCCGGCTGGGTGGTCTCCACGGTGAACGTGGTGCGGGTGAGATGCCGCAGGTCACGCAGGGTGCCCGACTCCACGACCTTGCCCTGGCGGATGATCGAGATTCGGTCGGCCAACACCTCCACCTGCGCGAGGATGTGACTCGAGAGCAACACCGTACGACCTTCGGCCATCATGTCGCGGATGACCTCCTGGAAGACAGCCTCCATGAGGGGGTCAAGACCAGCCGTAGGCTCGTCGAGCAGCAGCAGCTCCGCATCGGAGGCCAACGCCGAGATGAGCGCGACCTTCTGCCGGTTGCCTTTGGAGTACGTGCGGCCCTTCTTGGTGGGGTCGAGATCGAAGCGCTCCACGAGCATGTCGCGCCGCGCCTTATCGAGGCCGCCGCGCAACCGTCCGAGCAGATCGATCGCCTCGCCGCCGGTGAGGTTGGGCCACAGCTCCACGTCACCGGGCACGTACGCCAGACGCCGATGCAGCGCCACCGCGTCGTCCCACGGGTCGCCGCCGAGCATGGTGGCCGTGCCCGCGTCGGCCCGCAGCAGTCCCAGGAGGATGCGGATTGTGGTGGTCTTGCCGGCGCCGTTGGGGCCGAGGAAACCGTGCACCTCACCCTTGGCCACGCCCAAGTCGAGCCCGTCGAGTGCGCGTACCTTGCCGAAGTCCTTCACGAGACCCGTGGTCTCGATGACGTTGCTCATGCTCGACGCTCCTTCGTGTCGGGGCAGCCCGGCGGGCTGCCCTCGGGTGCCGTCAGCCCCCCTCAGGCGGAATCGCCATCCCCGGGCGGAGGCTCACCGGTGGAGGCGTACTCGCGCCATGCGTCCTCGTAGCGGGTATCGGCGAACACGCCGTGGGTGAGCGCCTCGATCGAAGCACAGGCGTAACGGGGCATCATCTCGGCCGCACCCGTCCCGGTGCCGAGCACCTGCGCGACCTGCCCCTGGAGCAACAGGCCGCCGAACTGCCATCCGAGCAGGACGGCGGTGAGGTCGTGCAGGTTCTCGCTCGGCCTGATCACGCCTTGCTCGACGCTCAGCTCCATCAAGCGCAGGGTCTCCTCGAACAGCGACCTGAACAGGCGGCCGGCACCTGGTGAGTTATCTCGCAGGCCTTGCAGGAAGTAGCGCATGAGATGCTGCTCACCCTGCACGCCCGCCATCGCGGCGAACGGGTCCGTGGCCCCCGACTCCACGGCCTCGATGCGGGAGCGGCCGAACTCGGCCACCACATGCTCGTCGCACGCCTCCCGGAGGCCCGCCTTCGACCCGAAGTGGTGCAACACGAGACCCGGAGACACCCCTGCATCAGCGGCGATGTCCCGAACGGTCGCCTTGCCGAAGCCGACCTCCCCAAACCGCAGAATGGCAGCGTCACGTATGCGCGCGGCGGTGGTGCGGTCGTCTGTACGTTCTGCTGAACACATGCTCAATATACTAAACACTTGTTCAATGCCGGTCAACGGCGAGGGTCCATGAGCGGTCGGGTACGAAGTCCCAACAGACATGGCTGCGGGGCATCGGCTCAACGTCGGCCGATCCCCACGCCCGAAGGGGGTGTGTGGCTGTGGGGTTCTTCAACAAGAAGCGTCAGAAGAGTGATGCGCGGTCGATCCACGGGATGCTCGTGATGGTGGTGCACCCCGACACGACGCTGCTGGAGCCTCCCGGCAACGTGAGGGAGTTCTGCACCAACGTGGCCGGTGACGTCCTCCCAGGCGTGCCGATGGCCGCCGACGCGAAGACCGGGATCGTGACCACTCCCT
>DSAI01000195.1 GCA_011372845.1 Actinomycetota bacterium | reverse complement strand
TCGTTCTCACTCCGACACCGTGAGGATGAGCGGACCTTCATCGGTGATCGCCACGGTGTGCTCGAAGTGGGCCGACACCGCGCCGTCGGCGGTCACCACCGTCCACCCGTCATCGAGGGATCGCACATCCGCGGCACCGGCGTTGATCATCGGCTCGATCGCAAGAACCATGCCTGCCTTCAGCGTGGGACCCGTCCCCGCCTTGCCGTAGTTCGGGATCTGGGGGTCCTCATGCATGGCGCGGCCGATACCGTGGCCCACGTACTCACGGACCACCGAGAAGCCTGCCGCCTCCGCCACAGACTGGACGGCCGCGGACACGTCATACAAGCGCATCCCGGGCATGCATCTCGCTATGCCCGCCTCGAGCGATGCTCGCGTGACATCCATCAGGCGGACGACCTCTGAGGACACCGCCCCGACCGGGAAGGTGCGGGCCGAGTCGCCGTAGTATCCGTCAACGATCGCCCCGCAGTCGACGGAGACGATCTCACCCTCACGAAGCGCACGCTTGCCGGGAATACCGTGCACCACCTGCTCGTTCACCGAGGTGCACAACGTAGCGGGAAAGCCATGGTACCCCTTGAAGGCCGGCAGTGCTCCCGCAGCCAGGATCGTCTCCTCGGCAACGGCGTCCAGCTCGGCGGTCGTCACGCCAGGGCGTACGGCGGCCGCCACCGCATCGAGCGCCCGAGACGTGATCCGTCCCGCTTCACGCATGACGGCGATCTCCGAGGGGGATTTCGTGATGATCACAGCTCAGCCGACACCGTTCAGGATGTCGCGGACAGCGACATAGACCGCATCCGGTGACTGGTTCCCATCGACCGTGTGCAGGGTGCCGTGCTCACTGTAGTGGGGAATCAGCTTGCTTGTCTGCTCCTCGTACGCCTCGAGCCGCGCCCTCACGGTCTGCTCCGTGTCGTCGTCACGCTGATAGACCTCACCGCCGCACTCCGTGCAGGCTTCGAGTTCGCCGTCGGTGGCGACGTTGAAAATCTTGCCGCATCCACGGCACTGCCGCCGCGACGTGATGCGGGTGACGATCGCCTCGGGGTCCACCTCGATGCTCACTACGGCGTCGAGCGCCACGCCGATATCGGCGAGTGCGGCCCCCAGGGCTTCGGCCTGAGGGATGGTGCGCGGGAAGCCGTCGAACAGCACGCCCTTCTCGCGGGCGTCAGGCTGACTGATACGCTCCTTGACCAGGCCGATCACGACCTCATCGGGTACGAGGGCGCCGGAATCCATGTACCGCTTGGCCTCCATGCCGAGAGGGGTGCCGTCTGCAACGGCTTTCCGCAGGATGTCTCCGGTGGACAGATGCACCAGGCCGTAATCGTCCACGATCCTCGTGGCCTGTGTCCCCTTCCCCGCGCCGGGGGCACCGAGCAGCATGACGTTCATGATTCCCCTCCCATCCATCGCCAGTGCCCCGATGCCGCCCGAACCGGGCGCGCACCGGAGCGCTCGCAATCAACCGACATCGAGCGCTAGCGCCCGGACCTCACTTGAAGAAGCCGTCGTAGTGACGCATCTGCAACTGACTCTCCAGCTGCCGCATCGTCTCGAGCGCGACGCCGACCATGATCAGAATCGATGTGCCGCCGAATGCCTGGACCAGATGGTCGCCGGTCTGCTGGAAAATGATCTGTGGAACGACAGCTATGGCCGCCAGGAACACCGCGCCCGGCAGCGTGATGCGGTTCAGCACGTTGGTGATGTACTGCGCGGTGGGGTTGCCCGGACGGACGCCCGGGATGAACCCGCCGTTCTTGCGCAGATTGTCCGCCGTCTCGATCGGGTTGAACACGAGGGCCGTGTAGAAGTACGAGAAGAAGACGATCATCACGGCGAACAATGCGATGTACGTCCAACCGCCCGAAAGCCAGGCGGCTACCTGCTGCAGCCACTCGACACTGGTGAAGAACCGGGCGATCGTCGAGGGGAACAGCAGCACCGACGATGCGAAGATGATCGGGATGACGTTGGCCCCGTTGACCTTCAGCGGAATGTACGTCCCCATGCCGCCATACACACGGCGGCCCACCACACGCTTGGCGTACTGGATCGGGATACGACGCTGACCGCCCTCCATGAACACCACTGCCGCGACCACGAGCAAGGAGATGGCGAGCACGAGCAACATGAACCAGGGGTTCACCCGGAACGAAGAGACGATTGTCTGCGGGAAGCGCGACACGATGCTCGCGAATATCAACAGCGACATCCCGTTGCCAATCCCTCGCTGGGTGATCAGCTCGCCCATCCACATGATGGCGGCGGTCCCGGAGATGAGGCTGATGACGATCACGATCTCGGTGAGCAGATTGAACTGCACTCCAAGGCCGCCGCTCGTGGCAGGCGCCTGGAAGACCGTCAGGAGGCCTAGGGACTCCATGAGCGCGATACCCAGGGTCATGTAGCGCGCGGTCTGCGTTATCTTGCGCTGACCGGCCTCCCCTTCCTTGGACCACCGCTCGAACGTCGGGATGACCGCCTGCAGCAACTGCATGATGATCGTTGCCGTGATGTACGGCATGATTCCGAGTGCGAAGATCGCGAAGTTCTCCAGCGCGCCGCCAGCGAAGAGATTCAGCAGGCCGAGCGCACTACCCGCGCCGCTGACCAGGTCCTTCATCGATGCCGGATCGACACCGGGGACGGGAACGTGCGCACCCACCCGGTACAACGCGATGATGCTCAGCGTGAAGATGATTTTCCTGCGAAGATCCGGGATGCGAAGAGCGTTGCGAATGGCATCGATCACGAGAGATCGACCGTCCCTCCAGCCGCCTCGAT
The DNA here is from genome assembly GCA_011372845.1 of Actinomycetota bacterium. Lineage (GTDB taxonomy): Bacteria > Actinomycetota > Coriobacteriia > Anaerosomatales > Anaerosomataceae > Anaerosoma. Next base: position 1,696 of record DSAI01000195.1, on the reverse strand, counting down.
CTTGGTGCGGGCCGGGGCGGAGACCCTGTCGGTCTTCACGGTCAGAGCTTTCGTGAGCTCACCGTCGCCGAGCACCTTGACCGGAGTGGTCTTGCTCTTGATGACGCCCTTCTCGAACAGGCTGTCCACGCTCACGGTGTCACCCGCGGCATAGAGGTCCTCGAGCCGTCCGACATTCACGACCGCGTATTCCACGCGGCTGCGGTTCTTGAACCCGCCGAGCTTCGGCATCCGCATGTGAAGCGGGTTCTGTCCACCCTCGAAGCCGGGGCCCTTACCGCCACCGGACCGCGAGTTCTGACCTTTGTCGCCGCGGCCGACAGTGGTGCCATGTCCGCTGGCGTTCCCGCGACCTATGCGCTTGCGGTCCTTACGCGAGCCCGGCGCCGGACTCAGATCGTGCAACTGCATGGTGTCTCCTTATCGCTCCGCCCCGGGCACACCGCCACGGGGATGCCGACCGCTCGCCGCCGGCTGACTGTGCTGTGGACGTGTCCCCGCCTAGGCCTCTTCGACCTCGACGAGGTGCTTGACCTTGAAGATCATGCCGCGGATGACAGGCGTGTCGGCCTGCTCAACGGTATCGTGCATGCGCTTGAGACCGAGCGCCCGGACCGTGGCCTTCTGGTCCTTGGGCAGCCCGATCGCGCTTCTCACCTGAGTGATCCTGAGTGTCTTCTCGGATGCCATATCTGACTACCCCTCTTTGCCGTAGATCTCCGCGACCGTCTTGCCGCGGCTGCGCGCGACCTCGGCCGGGCTCTTGAGTTCCTGCAGACCCGCCGCCGCTGCCTTCACGATGTTCAGGGCGTTGCTGGTGCCGAGGGACTTGGACAGCACGTCCTGGACCCCGCCCAGCTCCAACAGGGCACGCACCGGACCGCCGGCGATAACGCCGGTACCCGGTGCAGCGGGCTTCAGGAGCACCTTGCCGGCACCATACTCGCCGGTGACGGTATGCGGGATGGTCGTGCCCGACATCGGGAACGTGAACATGTTCTTCTTGGCGTCCTCGATGCCCTTCTTGATGGCGACCGGGACCTCGGCGGCCTTGCCCATGCCCACGCCGACACGGCCGTTACCGTCTCCCACGACCACGAGAGCGGTCAGCGAGAAACGACGGCCGCCCTTGACGACCTTCGCCACTCGATTGATGTAGACGACGCGCTCCTGAATCTCGGAGACCGGAGCGTTGGTGTCATACGCCATTACAAATCCTCCTGTCTTAGAACTTCAGGCCGGCGTCGCGAGCACCCTCTGCGAGAGCGGCCACCCGTCCGTGATAGAGACGTCCGCCGCGGTCGAACACGACCTCGGTGATGCCGGCCTCGAGAGCCCGGCGCCCAAGTGCGCCGCCTACCGCCTTCGCGGCGTCGGCGTTTGCGCCCGATGAGAGCGCCGTTCTCAGCTCGGGGTCGATCGAGGACGCTGAGACCAGCGTGGCCCCGGCGACATCATCGATGAGCTGCGCATAGATGTGCTGGTTGCTGCGGCTGACACGCAGGCGGGGTCGTTCGGCCGTACCGGCGACCTTCCCGCGTACCCGGCGCTGACGGCGGGTGAGTGCCGCTGTCTTCGCTTTCGACTTATCCATGACCCGTCTTGACTCCTTCTCCTCGCGCCCGGCGACAGACGCGGTCGGTTACTACTTGGCGGCCTTGCCGACCTTACGGCGGACGTATTCGCCCGCGTAACG
>DSAI01000161.1 GCA_011372845.1 Actinomycetota bacterium | reverse complement strand
GCCCAAGCTCGCGTTCTTCGATTTCGCCGGGTGCGAGGGATGCCAGATCGAGTTCACCAACCTCGGCGACGAGGTGATCCTCGGTCTGCTGGAGCACGTGGATATCGTGGAGTTCCGCGAGGCTATGACCGAGACCACCACCGAGCGCATCGATATCGCGCTCGTGGAGGGCAGCTTCACGATGGAGAAGGACCGCGAGCGGCTGCGTGACATCCGCAACCGTTCGCGCATCGTGATCGCCTACGGTGCGTGCGCCTGCACCGGGGGCATCAACGCGCTGCGCAACCACCAGGACGACTACCACGAGTGCGTGTACGGCCCCGACGCCCGCATGCCGCACCTGCAGAGCGGCCCGGCGCTGCCCATCTCGGCCGCCATCAAGGTCGACTACTACGCGCACGGCTGCCCTGCCAGCAAGGACGAGCTCGTGCGGATACTCTCCGCGTTGCTGCACAACGACCGGCCGCTCATCCCGTCGTACCCCGTGTGCGTGGAGTGCAAGCGCAACGGCACCGTCTGCCGGTTCGACGAGGGCGACTACTGCATGGGGATGGTGGCACGCGCCGGATGCGGCGCGCCGTGTCCCGCGCTCGGCATACCCTGCGAGGCCTGCCGTGGCTTCGTGGATGAGCCAAACCTGCGGTCGCTCGAGACCGTGCTCATGGAGCGCGCCGGCTTCAGTCAGGAGCGGGCGATCGGCAAGTCCCGGATGTTCACGGCCAACCTGAGGAGTTAGCGCCATGCTTCAGAACGTAGACATCGATATTCACCACCTCACCAGGGTGGAAGGCCACGGAAACATCGTGGTGAACGTCAGCGACGGCACGATCGAGACGTGTGAGTGGCAGGTGCCCGAGAACCCGCGCTTCTTCGAGGCGATGGTACGCGGCCGTCACTACTCCGAGGTGGCGCGCATCACCAGCCGCATCTGCGGGATCTGCGCGGTGGGGCACACGCTTGCCTCCGTCACCGCCACGGAGGCGGCGCTCGGCATCGAAGTGACGCCCCAGACACGGAAGCTGCGCACGGTCCTGAAGCACGCCGAGAACTTCGACAGCCACGTGCTGCACGTGTACCTGCTTGTGGCGCCCGACTTGTTCGATGCTCCCTCGGTGTTCCCGCTCATCCCCACCCACGGCGAGGTGGTGGTGCGCGCGCTCAGGCTTAAGCGGCTTGCGCACGAGTGGGGCTCGCTCATCGGCGGCCGCACCACGCACCCCATCACGGTGCTGCCGGGCGGCTTCTCGAGCCTGCCCTCGGAGCGCGACCTCAAGGCGATGCGCGACCGGCTGGTGGGCGCCGTGCCCGATCTCGAGGCCACGGTGGAGACGATCCTCTCGGTAGCCGACAAGCTCCCCGCCTTCGACCGCCCCACCGAGTACATGGCGGTTGCCGAGGACGAGCAGTACGGCCTGTTCAGCGGACGTGTTGAGACCGTGCTCGCCGATGGCGACCGCGCGGTCTACGACGCGAACGACTACCTGGACATCACCAACGAGTACGTGGTGCCGCAGTCCACCGCCAAGCACACGAAGAACCGCCTGCGCAGCTATGCGGCCGGGGCGCTCGCGCGCTTCAACGTCAACTACGATCAACTCCACCCCGAGGCCAAGAAGGTGGCGGAGACGCTCGGCCTCGCGCCGGTATGCACCAACCCGTACATGAACTCGGTGGCGCAGGTGGTGGAGTGCGTGCACGCTGTGTACGAGAGCGTCCGGCTGATCGACGAGCTGCTGGAAGAAGGCCTGAAGGACGAAGGTCTGGTGCAGCCGACCCGATACGGCAGCGGCGTGTCGGCGGTGGAGGCGCCACGCGGCATCCTCTATCACGATTACAGCTACGACGAGGGCGGTCTGTGTACCCGTGCGAACTGCATCATCCCCACCAATCAGAACCACGGGAACATCCAGGTGGACTTCGAGGAGCTCGTGCCGCAGCTGCTCGAGGCCGGAGCGCCGGAGGACGACATAGCGCTCAAGCTCTCGATGCTGGTGCGCGCGTACGACCCCTGCATCTCGTGCTCCACGCACCATCTTGATGTGGAGTTCGTGCGGTAGTCAGAAGCGGCATCAGTGCGGTCGCCCGTCTGAGCATCGGCGGCGTGTGGAGGTATCGATGCGGTATCTGATCGGCATCGGCACGTATATGGGGCTGGACGACTCGATCGGTCTGAGGGTCGCCGAGGCGATCGCCGAGCGCGGACTCGAACGCGGGTTCCGGGCCATCGAGCTGCAGGGCAACCTGCTCGACCTGCTCCACTACCTCGACCCCGGCACAGACTCCGTCCTCGTGGTCGACTCGGCGCGTATGGGGCTCGCTCCGGGGGAGTACCGGTTCTTTTCGCCGGAAGACGTGGTTTCGCGCAAGAAGCTCGACGGTATCAGCACCCACGAGGGGAATCTGCTCAAGGTGCTCGACTTCGCACGCGAGATCAATGTGTCCCCGCCGCCGATCACGCTCCTCGGCATAGAACCTGCTGGAGTGGTGCCAGAGATGGGTCTCTCGTCAGAGCTCGAGGAGCGGTTCCCCGAGTATCTCGAGGCCGCCACCGGGTTCTTCGCAAACGCCGTGTAGCGGCCGGGGGGCCACACCGTCGGCGACGGAGCGTGCTATGGGCAGAATCCGCGAAGAGCGACAGGGATGGCGGTTCTGCTGACGGCAGCCCTTATTGTCTCCGGCTGTTCGATGGCGCCAGGCGCACCTGGTGTGGTCCGGGCGCCAGACGAGTCCGCGCCGGTCGGCGAATCATCCGATACCGTCGAGGAAGGAGAGGACATGGCGACCATCTACCTTGCCGGCGGTTGCTTCTGGGGGCTGGAGAAGTACTTCTCTCTGGTGAACGGCGTGGTTGCTACGGATGTGGGCTACGCCAACGGCACCACCGACTCGCCTTCGTACGAGGAGGTCTGCAGCGGCCGTACGGGTCACGCCGAGACGGTCCGGGTGGACTACGATCCTGCAGTGGCGCCCTTGCCGTTCCTCCTGGAGCTCTTCTATGAGGTGATCGATCCCGTATCGGTCAACCGTCAGGGCAACGACGTGGGCACCCAGTACCGCACCGGCATCTACTACACCGACCCTGGGGCACGCGCTGTCGTCGATCGCTCGATAGCCGGATTGCAGGACGGCTATGACCGGCCGATCGCCATCGAGGTTGCGCCGCTCACCAACTACTTCTCGGCCGAGGGCTATCACCAGGACTATCTTGAGAAGAATCCCGGCGGCTACTGTCACATCGGACTCTCCGATTTCGAGCATGCCAGGAGTGCGCGACCCACTGAGGAGCATTTCGCCGACTAGGGCCGCGGGAGGCGTTCGGTTGCAGGGATGCGGTATGGTTGTCGGCACATGTATGGTGCCTGGCTCAGGGGGAGGCGGTCATGGACGACAGCAGCTGGGATGGATCGCTCGCAACGGGCGACCCGGTCGTCGATGAGCAGCACCGCGAGATCCACAGGATACTGGAGTACGCCGAGACGGCCGACGATCGCCCGGAGGAGATGATGGCCGTCCTCGAGCGTCTCATGGACCACGTGCACACTCACTTCGCCACCGAGGAGGACCTCATGGAGGCGACATCGTACACGGGGCCTGCGGCGGACGATCACAAGGCCGATCATCACCGGCTCACCGATGAGGCGCGCGGTGCAGTCCTCGGGCTGCGCAGCGGTGAGATCACGAGCATGCGCCCCCTCGTTGAGATGTTGCAGGACTGGCTTGCCTCACACGTGCAGGACCACGACCGCGTCTTCATCGAGCACATGAGGGCTGTTCGCGCAGGGAGCGAGTGACCGTTGAGTCGCCGAGGTGCGTCATCGAGACGCGATCGTGCTCCCTACTGCTACAATAGCGCCCGCACCTCATCGGGCGATTAACTCAGCGGGAGAGTGCCTCCCTTACAAGGAGGAAGTCGGGGGTTCAAATCCCTCATCGCCCACCAGCACCTTCATCGTGGAGCCGGGCCATCGCCCGGCTCTCCGTCTGCCCGCGCCTGCGGTAGGATGAGCGCATGCCGCAGCAGCTCATACTCCCCGCGATCATCATGTCGCTTGCGTTCGTCCTGTACACCGCAGGTGTCTGGTCGGAGCGCGTCCAGCGCGACCTCAAGGGCTGGCACATCGTGTTGTTCTGGCTCGGTATCGTGTGCGACGGTACCGCTACGTACCTGATGCGGCTCCTGGTGATGATGGGGGAAGACCCGGGTGTGATCCACGGCGTCACCGGTCTTGCGGCGTTCCTGCTGATGCTGCTCCATGCCCTCTGGGCCACATGGGTGTTCCTGCGGGGCCGACCGGAAGCGCGCGAAGGGTTTCATCGCTACAGCGTTGCGGTGTGGGTCGTTTGGCTCGTGCCGTATCTCGGCGGCATGGTAGCCGGCATCGCACGTGGGGCGAGCGGGTAAGCTCTCCTCGCCGGAAGGTGCATGTATCGGCGTGCTACTGCGCCTCCTGCAGCATGAACTCCCGTGCGGCTTCCTCGCCGCTCACGTGGCACGTGGCGCAGTACGTGGGATTGTG
>DSAI01000092.1 GCA_011372845.1 Actinomycetota bacterium | reverse complement strand
GGCACCAAGATGTACGACGTCGTCCGGGTCGGCGATGCCGGCCTCATGGGCGAGGTCATCAGGCTCGAGGGCGAGCTCGCCACCATCCAGGTCTACGAGGATACTTCGGGCCTGCTGATCGGTGAGCCGGTCGAGTCAACGGGCGCGCCGCTCAAGTTGGAGCTCGGCCCAGGGCTGCTGTCGTCGATCTACGACGGCATCCAGCGGCCGTTGCCGGTCATCGCCGAGGAGACCGGGAGCGACTTCATCGCTCGCGGTACCGTCGCAAGCGCTCTCGACCGGTCGAAGAAGTGGGACTTCACCCCTGTGGCGAAGGTCGGCCAGGCTGTGACTGGCGGCGACGTCATCGGCACCACGCCCGAGGGTGGCGCCGTGATCCACCGGGTCATGGTCCCGCCGGACGTGAAGGGGACGATCGCCACGATCGTCGAGCCCGGTTCGTATACGATCGACGAGGTCGTGGCACGGCTCGAGGACGGCGCCGAGATCACGATGAGCCAGTGGTGGCCGGTCAGGTACGGACGTCCGTACAAGCGCAAGCTCGACCCGACCACCCCGTTCATGACGGGGATGCGCATCCTCGACACGTTCTTCCCGGTGGCGCTCGGGGGCAACGCGATCATCCCGGGTGGCTTCGGGACGGGCAAGACGGTCACGCAGCAGTCGCTCGCCAAGTGGGCGGACGTGGACATCATCATCTACGTCGGTTGCGGTGAGCGCGGCAACGAGATGACCGAGGTCCTCGCTGAGTTCCCGGAACTTGACGATCCGCGTACGGGTCACAAACTGATGGACCGTACCGTTCTCGTGGCAAACACATCGAACATGCCGGTGGCCGCTCGTGAGGCATCGATCTACACGGGCGTCACGCTGGCGGAGTACTACCGCGACATGGGGTATAGCGTCGCGATGATGGCCGACTCCACCTCCCGATGGGGCGAAGCGCTCCGCGAGGTCTCCGGCCGTCTGGAAGAGATGCCCGGCGAGGAGGGCTACCCGGCCTATCTCGCCACTCGACTCGCGAGCTTCTACGAGCGCTCCGGACGCGTGGAGGCGCTTGGAGACGGCGAACGTGTCGGATCGGTCACCATGGTGGGCGCCGTCTCGCCTGCAGGTGGTGACATGTCGGAGCCGATGACGCAGAACTCGCTTCGTGTCACCGGTGCCTTCTGGGCCCTTGACACATCGCTCGCACACCGCCGTCACTTCCCGGCGATCTCGTGGACGAAGTCGTACACCCTCTATCTCGGCCAGGTCCGCGACTGGTTCGAGGACGAGGTCGCGGACGACTGGCGCGTCGTGCGAGAGCGTGCCATGTCGATCCTCCAGAAGGAGACGGAACTGCAGGAGATCGTCCAGCTGGTGGGCCCCGATGCGCTCCCCGAGACCGAGAAGATCATCCTCGAGGTGGCACGCATGCTGCGTGAGGACTTCCTGCAGCAGTTCGCTTTCGACGAGATCGACGCCTACTGCCCGCCCAAGAAGGCGTACTGGATCCTCAAGACGATCCTCGCCTTCAACGACGCGGCCACGCAGGCGATGTCGCGCGGCGTGTCGCTCCGTCAGGTCATGCAGCTGCCGCTGCGTGATGAGGTCTCGCGTATGAAGACGACACCGCACGAGGATGCGCTCGAGCGCATGCCGGTGCTGGTGCAGGAGATCAATGAACAGATCGCCGGAATCGAGGTGCTGTAGATGACCGTGGAGGCAACAACCGACCGCTCACTGCTCTCCACCGAGTACCGGACGCTGACCTATGTCACCGGTCCTCTGATCTTCGTGGAGAACGTCCACGGCGTCGCGTACAACGAGATGGTCGCGGTTCTGATGTCCGATGGCAGCGAGCGCAGCGGACAGGTTCTCGAGGTCTCGGGCAGTACCGCCGTCATCCAGGTGTTCGAGGGTACGCAGGGTATCGACATCGACCGCACGCGTGTCCGCTTCCTCGAAGAGGTCGCCATGATCGATGTGGCGCCCGAACTGATGGGGCGTATCCTCAACGGTACCGGCAAGCCCATCGATGGTGGCGCCCCGATCATCCCGGAGCAGCGCCTCGACATCAACGGTTCGCCGATCAACCCATTCCGCCGCGCTCAGCCGGCGGACTTCATCGAGACCGGCATCTCCGCCATCGACGGGCTGACCACCCTCGTGCGCGGTCAGAAGTTGCCGATCTTCTCGGGCTCTGGTCTTCCGGCGAACGAGCTTGCGGCACAGATCATCAGGCAGGCACGAGTGAAGTCGGGCGAGGAGTTCGCCATCGTCTTCGGCGCGATGGGTATCACCCATCGCGAGGCGGCCTACTTCATGAACCAGTTCGAGTCGACCGGCGCTCTGGAGCGCGTGGTCTTCTTCCTGAACCTGGCCGACGATCCAACGGTCGAACGTCTACTCACGCCGAAGTGCGCGCTCACCGTCGCCGAGTACCTCGCGTTCGAGAAGGACCTCCAGGTGCTCGTGATCCTGACGGACATGACGAACTACTGTGAGGCGTTGCGCGAGGTCTCGACTGCTCGCGAGGAGGTGCCGGGCCGCCGTGGCTACCCTGGCTACATGTACACGGACCTCTCGACGATCTACGAGCGCGCTGGTCGCATCAAGGGCCAGAAGGGCTCCGTGACCCAGTTGCCGATCCTCTCGATGCCTGACGATGACATCACGCACCCGATTCCCGATCTGACGGGCTACATCACCGAGGGGCAGATCGTGCTTTCCAGGCACCTGCACCGTCGCGGCGTGTTCCCGCCGATCGACGTGCTGCCGTGTCTGTCCCGCCTGATGAACCTTGGTATCGGCGAAGGCAAGACAAGGGACGATCACCGTGCGGTGGCGAACCAACTCTATGCGGCATATGCGCAGGGTCGTGACCTCCGCAGACTCGTCGCGATCGTCGGCGAGGAGGCGCTTTCCGACACCGATCGCCGGTATCTGCACTTCGCGGACGCCTTCGAGGCGCAGGTCATCGGCCAGGGTGATGAGGGGCGCACGATCGAGGAAACGCTCTCTCTTGGCTGGGAGCTGATGAGCGAACTGCCGATCGCCGAGCTCAAGCGTGTACGAGACTTCATCGACAAGTACCATCCCACCGCTGCCGCCAACAAGGCGGCCGAGATGGGCGACCTGTAGGCCGTCCGTCGAGCGAGGCGGGGAGGTGACACGTGGAAGAAGTACGACCTACAAGATCCGAGTTGCTGGAACGCAAGCAGCAGATCACGCTGGCCCAGCAGGGCATGGACCTGCTCAAGCAGAAGCGTGACGCCCTGCTCATCGAGTTCATGTCCGTGATGGATGAGACGTTGCGGTTGTCGAACGATCTGCAGCGCACGACCAACGAGGCGCAGTACAGCCTCGCGATTGCAAAGGCCGTGGACGGGACCGTGGCTGTGCGTTCCGCGGCGTTCGCCACCCGCGGCGAGGTGACCATCGACATGACCGGTACGAAGATCATGGGTATCGCGGTGCCGGTGGTGACGAAGGGCGAGAGTCCGTTGCGTACGTCGTTCACACGTGGGTACGCGATCACGGGCGTGTCATCCCGAATCGATGAGACCGCGGACAAGTTCGAACGGATCCTCGACGTGATCATCGAGTACGCGGATATCGAGACACGGCTCAAGCGGCTGGGCGAGGAGATCCAGAAGACCAACCGGCGCGTGAACGCGCTGGAGCAGATCACGGTGCCGCAGCTCAAGGAACAGGTCGCGTACATCCGTCAGGCGCTCGACGAGCGGTCTCGCGAGGAGCTGTTCCGGCTCAAGAAGGTCAAGAAGAAGATCGAGCAGAAGAAAGCCGCCCACGCGTCGTAGGGTTGCTGCATCTGCCTGATCCATACTGTGAGGCGACTCGTCCACCGGGGGGTTCGACGTGTCGCCTCACCGCATTCCCCGGAATCGCCACGGCATCCACTCAACGACGTTCACGGTCGGCCCGTGCATAGCGGTGCCGGGTCCGTGCTGGGGTCGAGATCAGGAGCGCGAACCCGTCTGGAACGCGAACCCGCGCCCGGAGGATCTCCTCCGAACGCGGGTAGGCTGTGAGGGTATGACACGCGTCAGACGCTGCGTGAACGGACCAGTTCCCCGATCCGCTCAAGTGCCTCCACGGTGTTGTGTGACTCGTTGTGCAGCGTGCGTCCGTCGGCGATCAGGCTCTGCACATCCTCGGCTGTGAGTTTGCTGAAGTGCAGGTCCTCCCAGTCGGCGCGCTTCTCGTACGCCCACAACTCGCCGAGGATCCAGTTGAGGTCGTTGAGGTCACGTTGCGTGAACATGGCCCAGTCGGCCTTGAGGCCCTGCCGTATCCGCTCCATCGCACGCTCGACGGCCTTCGCCTTGCGCAGCTGGAACGCCCTCATGCCGATGTCTTCATCGGTGAGATCGGGTCTGTTGCTGTTCATCGGCGCCACCTCCTGATAGGTATGTTCGCCGCCACAGGTCGCTCCTCCTGCCGGAGTCCGGATATCGTCGATGACCATGCTCGGATACAATGGTCGGGTTCCGATGATGGCAGACCGTGATGAGAAGGAAGCGCATGGAGTTC
>DSAI01000021.1 GCA_011372845.1 Actinomycetota bacterium | reverse complement strand
GCGGTGCGGGTGTCAGCCTTGATGGCCGCGATGCCGCCCAGGAACACGATGCGCTTGGTGGCCGAGGTGTGCGCACCCAAGAAGCTGCCGGTGGAAACGGGCATGCTCGCGGTACGGGTGAGGACGAGTGTGGCGCGGGTCTTGGCGGCGTACGGACCTGCGGCAAGAGCGTCGGGGAACGACTCGCCGGTGGCTACTACTATCTCTTCGTAGCCCATGACGCCCGCGGCAAACGCGTACTCGGCGATCATGGTCGCGGTCTCGTAGCGGTCGGCGCCGCCGATGCGGACCGGGTCGGTGAGCTGGGTCGCCACTGCCTCTGAGACCGCCGCGACGCCACCGACGATGATGGCGTCTTGCGTCCCAGCGGCGACAAGCGCCTGGCGCGTGGGCTCAGGCAGCGCGGAGGCGGCGGTGAGCAGGATGGGCCGGTTGGAGCGCGCCGCGAAGCCCGCGGCCGCAAGCGCATCGGGATACGAGGTGCCACTTGCGATCACGACGCCTGAAGGCGCGCCTGCGGCCTGCCGCAAACGTGCGGCGATGTCGCGGGCGGTCTCGTAGCGGTCGGCGCCTGCGATGCGCTCGATGTTGGCCCGGGGGATGCCAGCTGCCGCAAGGCCGTCGATCACGGCGGCGGAAAGCGCGCCGGTGCCGCCCAGGACGACCGCACGGGTGGCGCCGAGCGCCTTGATCTCGGCGGCGACGGCCGGTGCGAGCGATGCGGGTGGCGTGAGCAGGAGCGGCGCGCCGAGTGCGTATGCCAACGGCGAGCCGGCAAGAGCGTCGGGGAAGTTCATGGAGGTGGCTATGACCACGTACTCGGAGGTCTTCCACCCTTCCTGCGCGATGCGCACGGCGGTTGCCACACGATCCGGGCCGGCGAGCTCGGCCGACGGCGGGGTGTAGGTGGTTGGAAGCGGCGCGGGTGCGGCAGCAGGGGTCAGGGCGGTGATGCCTGCAGCGAGCGCGGGCGCCGCGCCGGTAAGTGAGAGCAGCGCCACCAGGATCACGCAGGTCACCCGGTGAGCAACGCCCCGTGTCATCGTCGCCGCATGCCTCATGATCGCTCCTTCCTCCGTCCCGGCTTGTCGCCATGCACAGTATGGGCGCGCGGCCGCTCAGAACGTGTTGGAGCGTTGAGCCATCGTGCGCCTGCACGAACTGTAACGCTGCGTGGCGCGAAGGTCAATGACCTTTCGCGCGCTACCGCCGCCTCTTCAGCACCTCGCGTGCCGCCTCGGCGATATGGGGTGCGCTCAGGCCGAAGTGGTCCATGAGCTCGGCGGGCTCACCCGAGGTCCCGAAGACGTCGCGCACACCCACACGCGCGAGCGGTACCGGCGCGAGTTCGCCGAGCGCTTCGGCGACCGCCGAGCCCAGCCCGCCGATGATCGAATGCTCCTCGCACGTCACCACGACGCCCGTCTTGCGCGCCGAAGCGACAATGTCCTCGGCGGGAAGCGGCTTGATGGTGGACACGTCGAGGACCTCGGCATGAATACCCTCGAGCTCGAGCGCGTCGGCGGCGGCGAGCGCCTGCTCGACCATTACGCCGCATGCGGCAAGCGTGACGTGCACGCCCTCGCGCAGCACGCGAGCGCGGCCGAGCTCGAAGCGGTACTCGTCGTCGTAGAGCGCCGGCACGCCGGCGCGGCCGAGCCGCACGTAAAACGGGCCCGGTGTCGTGGCGGCGGTGCGGATGGCCGTCTTGGCGGCGTGGTAGTCGGCCGGGACGAGCACGCGCATGCCCGGAAGCACGCGCATGAGCGCGACGTCCTCGAGCATCTGGCGGCTGCCGCCGTCGGGACCGACCGTGATGCCCGAGTGTGTGGGCGCGAGCTTCACATCCAGCCCCGAGTAGCACACGGTGTTGCGCACCTGATCGTACGCGCGGCCGGTGGCGAAGACCGCGAAGCTGCCGGTGAAGGCCACCTTCCCGGCGACCGCGAGGCCGGCCGCGGTGCCGATCATGTTCTGCTCGGCGATGCCGACGTTGAAGAACCGCTCAGGATGCGCCGCGCCGAACTTGGCGGTGGTCGTCGAGCCGGACAGATCGGCGTCGACGGCGACGACATCGTACCCGTCGGCCAGAAGCTCGACGAGCGTCTCGCCGAACGCCTCACGCGTTGCGCGCTTCGCACTCATCGGGCACCTCCTTCCGACAGCGTGGCGGGGCTCGCAGCGTCCCCGGCGCCCGCAGCGGCCGCGCCAGCCGCGCCGGCGGCCTCGAGCGCCGCACCCAGTTCGGCGAGCGCGGTCACGGCCTGCTCGGCGCTGGGGGCCTTGCCGTGCCAGCCGGCGTCGCCCTCCATGAACGAGACGCCCTTGCCCTTCACGGTGTAGGCCACCACGGCCACCGGCACGCCCGGGGTGGCGGGCGGCGCGGAGAGCGCGTCGATGAGCTCCTCGATGTCGTGCCCGCCGGTCTCGCGGACCTCCCAGCCGAAGGCATGCAGCTTCTCGGCCACACCGCCCAGACACATGACCTCGGAACACGCGCCGTCGATCTGCAGGCCGTTGTGGTCCACGATTGCCACGACGTTGTCGAGCTTGTGGTGCGGCGCGAACATCGCCGCCTCCCACACCTCACCCTCCTACAGCTCGCCGTCGCCGAGCAGGCAGAACACGCGCGCGGCGTTGCCGTCCAGGCGCAGGCCGAGCGCGATGCCGTTGGCGATCGCCAGGCCCTGCCCGAGCGAGCCGGTGGAGACCTCCACGCCCGGGCACTTGCCCGAGTCGGGGTGCCCCTGCAGGATGCTGCCGAGCTTGCGGAGCGTCTTCAGGTGATTGCGTCCGAGATAGCCGGCCTCGGCGAGCGCGGCGTAGAGCACGGGCGCCGCGTGGCCCTTGGAGAGCACGAAGCGGTCGCGCTCGGGCCATTCCGGGCGCCCGGGATCGTGCTTCATGATGCCGAAGTAGAGCGCCGCCACGATGTCGGCCGCCGACAGCGACCCCCCCGGGACGGCCGCTTCCGGCCTCGGCGATCATCTCGATGATGTCGTAGCGCATCCACGCCGCGCGCGCTGAGATGGTCGCCACCTGTGCCGCATCCGCCATGCTCACACTCCGATCTCCTTGAATCCTTCGCCGAGCACCTCGCGCACGTCCGCGATGATCAGGAACGCATTGGGATCCACCGCGAGCACCAGCGCTTTGAGCGAGTCTATCTCACGACGCGAGACCACGGTGAACACCATCTCACGCGGCTCGGCCGAGTACAGCCCGCGCGCCACGAGCCCCGTCGCGCCGCGGCCGAGCTGATGCAGCACCGCGTCAGTCACGCGCCCCGGCTCGTCGCAGATGATCAAGGCCGCCTTCTCCACCGACAGACCCTCCTGCACCACGTCGATCACGGCGCCCATCACGAAGACGGCGACCGCGCCGTAGAGCGCGAGATCGGGACCGAGCACGATGGCCGCGACCACCGTGACGAACCCGTCGGCGATGAGCATGAGCTGCCCGATGCCGAGGTTCACCTTGTCCACGAGCAGCTGCGCCACGATGTCGGTGCCGCCGGTGTTGCCCCGCGCCTTGAACACGAGTCCCATGCCGAGGCCCGTGACCGCGCCGCCGTAGAGCACCGCGAGCAGGCGGTCGCCCGAGGCCAGGTGCGGCGTGAGCGGCGCGAGGAGGTCGACGGCCACCGATAGGACCACCATGCCGTAGACGGTCTTGGCGCCGTAGCGCCACCCCTTGCTCCGGATACCGAAGACGAGCAGGATGCCGTTCATCACGAGCATCTGCATGCCGATCGGCACGTTGACGCCGAAGCGGTCCGAGAACAGGTAGTAGAAGACGGTGGCCAGACCCGATACGCCGCCGGCGGCGAGGCGGTTGGGAACCAGGAAGGCGTTGAGGCCCCACGCGGTGATCACGATGCCGACGGTCATCAGCGCATAGTCGCGGACGCGGCGGCTCTTGAGAACGGTGGACGGGCTGGCCCGCTTGAGAACACGCTTCATCGGCAGCCCCCTCCCGCAATCGGCGCCGCGCCGGCGACGCCTTCCGTCCGCACCACCTTACTCCTCTTCGAGACCGACGGCGGCGGCCTGCCCACCCGACACGCGCCACCGGTGATAGCCCACCACGAAGTCGTCCAGGTCCCCGTCGAGCACGCCGTTCACGTCGCCGGTCTCGATCCCGGTGCGCACGTCTTTGACCATCTGGTACGGATAGAGGACGTAGCTGCGGATCTGGCTGCCGAAGGAGATCTCCTGTCGCTCGCCCTTGAGCGCGTCGATCTCAGCCATGCGCTTGGCCTGCTCGAGCCCGTAGAGGCGCGACCGCAGGATCTTCATCGCGGTCTCCTTGTTCTTTTGAGCTGGCTCTTCTCGTTCTGGCAGGTGACCACGAGGCCCGACGGAAGGTGCGTGATGCGGACCGCCGAGTCGGTGGTGTTGACGCTCTGGCCACCCGGACCGCTCGACCGATACACGTCGATGCGCAGGTCCTCGTCGCGGATCTCGACCACGATGTCGTCGGGCAGGACCGGCAGCACCTCCACGCGCGCGAAGGTCGTCTGTCGGCGCTTCTTCTCGTCGGTGGGACTG